>DYRB01000102.1 GCA_020718945.1 Lamprocystis purpurea
CCGTCCAGGGCCTTGCGCAGCCCGTCGTCGTACATGGGGATCATGCCCTCGTCGATGGCGATGCGCTGTATCTCGCTGGCGGTGGCATGGCGCAACACCGCCTGACGGACCCTGTCGCTCATGAGCAGGACCTCGGTGATGACCAGGCGCCCGCGGTACCCGGTGGCATTGCACTGGTCGCAGCCCAGCGCCCGGTAAAGCCGGACCGCGCCGCCCCCGGCCAGGCGGGCGAACTTCGCGGCCAGCTCCGGCAAGGGCAGGTAGGCCTCGCGGCAGTGGGGGCAGAGCCGGCGGACCAGGCGCTGGGCCAGGATGCCGTTGACCGTGGAGGTCAGCAGGTAGTCCTCCACCCCCATGTCCAGCAACCGAGTGACGCCGCTGGCCGCGTCGTTGGTGTGCAGGGTGGACAGCACCACATGCCCGGTGAGGGCCGACTGCACGGCGATGCGCGCCGTCTCCAGGTCGCGCATCTCGCCGACCATGATGATGTCGGGGTCCTGGCGGACTATGGCGCGCAGGGCCCCGCCGAAGGTCATGCCGATGGCGGCCTTGACCTGGATCTGGTTGATCCCGGGGAGCTGGTACTCCACCGGGTCCTCCACGGTGATGATCTTGCGCTCCTGGGTGTTGAGGCGCGACAGGGCCGTGTAGAGGGTGGTGCTCTTGCCGCTGCCGGTGGGGCCCGTGACCAGCAGGATGCCGTAGGGGACATCCAGCACCGACAGCAGGCGCTCCTTGGGGCTGCCGTCGAAGCCCAGGGCGTCGAGGTCGAAGCGCACGCTCTCCTTGTCCAGCAGGCGCATGACCAGGCTCTCGCCGAACAGGGTCGGGACCGTGGACACGCGCAGGTCCAGGTCCTTGCCCTGGACCCGCAGCGGGATGCGCCCGTCCTGGGGCAGGCGGCGCTCGGCGATGTTGAGCTTCGCCATGATCTTGATGCGGGAGATGATGGCCGCGGTGGAGCGCACCGGGGGCGAATCCACCTCTTTGAGGATGCCGTCCACCCGGTAGCGTACCTTCAACTCGTCGGCGAAGGGCTCGATGTGGATGTCGGAGGCGCGGGCGTCCACCGCCTTCTGCATGATCTGGTTGACCATGCGGATGACCGGGGCCTCGCTGGCCAGGTCCTTGAGGTGCTCGATGTCCTCCTCGTCGAAGTCCCCCAGTTCCCCCTCGGCCTCCTTGGGCTTTTCGGCCTGCTCTTCGTAGAGCCGCTCCAGGGCCGCGTCGATCTCCGTGGCCAGCCCCACCCAGGGCCGTACCGGCTTCTCGGCCGCCAGGGCCAAGCCCTCCAGGACGAAGGTCTCGGTGGGGTCGGCCAGTATCGCCTCCAGGCAGTCGGCATCCTCCCGCCTGGGCAGGCAATGGTTGTCCTTGAGGAAGCGCAGGGACAGGCGGCCCTCGGCCACCTGGGCGCTGGGGAAGTCCGCCGCCTCGGCCAGCGGCAGGTTCAGGACCTCGGCCAGGGCCAGGGCCAGGTCCCGTTCGGAGACCAGGCCCAGACGCACCAGCATGCGCAGTATGGGGTCGCCGCCGTCCTCGGCCAGGCGCCGGGCCCGACCGTACTCGGCGTGGGTGAGCTTGTCCCGGGCCTCAAGCCAGGCGACCACCCGGGCCTGGACCGAGTCCTGGGCCTCCAAGGCCTCGCCGCCCGGTTCGTCGTCTGCCGGCGTCGGCCCGGCGGCCAGGTCGATGCGGCTCGTCTCTTCCAGGTCCAGGCCCGGCGTCTCGCCGTCGCCCAGGTCGAGCCCGTCCGCACCTGGGGCGCCGAGGTCGGAGTCCCCTAGCCCGGGGTCCGGGGCTTCACGGCGGATCTCGGCGAGGGCCGTCTCGCCGTCCCCGGCCAGGGGCTCAAGTTCGGGCATGGACATCACCCTCGGCATGCGAGGCCGGGATTGGCCCGCCGGCGGATTGCCACTCCGGCAACAGGCCCTGCAGTATCCCGCGCAATTCCGCCTCGTCGCAGCGCCCCAGGGCCGACCCCAGGGCATCCAGCCGCGCGTCGAGACCGGCATGGGCGGTAGGGGCAGGGCCCCGGGCGGCGCGGATCTTGGGATGGGCGGTGGGGACCAGTTCCTCGGAGCCGTAGAACAGCTCCTCGTAGAGCTTCTCCCCGGGGCGTAGGCCCACGTAGGCGATGGCGATGTCTTGCCCCGGGCGGCGCCCGGACAGGCGGATCATCTGCTCGGCCAGGTAGCGGATCTTGATCGGCTCGCCCATGTCGAGGACGAAGGTCTCCCCCCCGCTGCCGATGGCGGATGCCTGCATGATGAGCTGGCAGGCCTCCGGGATGGTCATGAAGAAGCGCTCGATCTCCGGGTGGGTGACGGTGACGGGTCCGCCCTGCTCGATTTGGCGCCGGAACAGGGGCACCACGCTCCCGGCCGAGTCGAGCACGTTGCCGAAGCGCACCGTGATGTAACAGGTGCTGGAGCGGGTCCCGAGGGCCTGGCACAGGGCCTCGGCGACACGCTTGGTCGCGCCCATGACATTGGCCGGATGGACCGCCTTGTCGGTGGAGATGAGCACGAAGCGCTCGCAACCGAAGCCGTGGGCCGCCTCGGCCACCACCCGGGTACCCAACACATTGTTGCGCAGGGCGGCGCGCACCTGATCCTCGAGCAGGGGGACGTGTTTGTAGGCCGCGGCGTGGAACACGATCTGCGGCCTCAGCTCGCGGAACAGGGCGGTAACGGCTTGGGCATCGGCCACATCGACCAGGCGGCGCAGGGCGGTGAGGCCCGGGTAGCGTTCGGCCAGTTCCATGTCGATGCGATAGAGGTTGAACTCGCCGTTGTCCACCAGGATGAGCCGCCGCGGCCCGGTGGCGGCGATCTGGCGGCACAGCTCCGCGCCAATGGACCCACCGGCCCCGGTCACCAGGATGTCGCGCCCGGCGAGCCCGGCGCGGATGCCGGGCCAATCCAGGGTCACCGGGTTGCGGCCCAACAGGTCCTCGATACAGACCGGGCGCAGCTCGTTGATGCTCACCTGGCCGGTCATCAGGTTCTGCAACTGGGGCACGGTGCGGAAGGGCCGGCCGCTGGTCTCGCACAGGTCCACCAGGCGCTGCATCTCCCGGGCCGAGGCGCTGGGCATGGCGAGCAGGATCAGGTCTATGCCCAGGGACTCCGCCAGGGCCGGGATCTGTTCCGTGGAGCCGCGCACCGGCACCCCGTGGACCTCGCCCCCCTGGCGGCGCAGCCGGTCATCGACGAAGGCCACGGGCAGGTAGGCGCGGCTTGGGTCGCGCAGCATGTCGCGCACCAGCATCTCCCCTTCCCGCTCGGCCCCCACGATCAGCACCCGCTCCCCGGAGCGCAGGTTGAGCCTGTGGTCCTTGAGCCAGCGATAGAACAGCCGCGGTCCGGCCAGCAGGAGCAGTTCCAGGCCGAGGAACAGGACCGGGACCGAGCGCGGCACCTGGTCCATGCGGTTGAACACGAACAGGGCGATGAGGATCAGGGCGGTGCCGACCAAGACCGCCTTGGCGATGCGCATCAGGTCGGGAAGCGAAGCGAAGCGCCAGACCCCACGGTAAAGCCCGAAGGTCCAGAGCACCGACCCCTGCACCAGGATCACCAGGGGCAGGGCGACCAGGGCCCCGTCGAGGTACTCCGCCGGGATGGTCCCCAGGTTGAAGCGCAGCCAGTAGGCCGCCAGCCAGGCGACTGGGATGGTCAGCAGGTCGTGCGTCATGGCCGCGGTGCGGGAGCGCAGCCGATCAAACAGCGGGCTCATCGGGCACCCCCGGCGGCGGCGCGCTCCGCCAGCCCAACCCGTAGGTGGATCAGGACATAGACCCCAGCCCACAGGGCCAGCAGCCAACCCTGGTCCCCTGGGGCCATAGGTGCCCCCGCCACCGCCGTGGCGGCGCAGGCGGCCATCAGTACATAGGACCTCACCAGGGTCTTGCGATGACCCCAACCGGCCAGGACCAGGCGTTGGTAATGATGAGAGCGGTGCGCCTCCCACAGGCGCTCGCCGTGGCGCAGGCGCCGCAGCAGGGTCCAGGTGGCATCGACGATGAAGGGCGAGAAGGCCAGCCAGGCCGCCCACAGGGGGAAGAGCCCGCGGCCCGCCCCCAGCAGCGAGAGCCCGGCCGCCAACAGACCCAGGCTGGACGAGCCTGTATCGCCCAGGAAGATCCGCGCCGGGGGGAAATTGCTGGTGAGGAACCCAGCGGCGGCGGCCGCAATCACCGCCGCCGCCCCGGCAAAGGCCGGGTCGCCGCCCTGCCAGCCGAGCACCGCCAGGGCGCCGAAGCCGAACACCGCCATGCCGCCGGCAAAGCCGTCCATGCCGTCCATGAAGTTGTACAGGTTGACCATCCAGACCACATAGAGCCCGGTGAGTACCACCGCCAACCCAGCGGGCAGGGTCCAGCGGCCCCAGGGCAGATCCAGGTCGGTCCACAGCAGACCGCCGGCCATGAGCAGCCCGGCCGCCCCCAGGTGGGCCAGGAGGCGCCAGCGCCGCGGGACCTCGGCGCGGTCGTCCAGGAAGGAGATGGCCCCCACCAGGGCCAGGGCGGCGGCCAGCCAGGTCGCGGCCTCAGGCAGGTAGCCCAGCAGGAGCGCCACCAGGCCCCCGGCGGCGAGGCCGGCCAGCACCCCCAGGCCGCCGGTGCGCGGCACCGGGGTCTGGTGCAGGGAGCGCTCGTTGGGGTGGTCCATGATGTGCAGCAGGGCGAGCCCCGGGGAGCACAGGGCGCGGGTAGCCGCGGCGCTCACCCCGAAGGCGGCCAAGGCCGCGGCGCCCAGGGGCCAGAGGGCATCCGGTGCCATGGACTAGGCCCGGGGGCACCAAGTGCCGGTGGGTTGCGACCTCGCCGGCATGACCGCCAGCATGAAGGCCTGCATGATATTAGGCACCCGGCCGCAACAGCTTGGCCTCGACCTCATCGCGCCGCGGCCGGCCGGCTAGGCGCTCGATCAGGGCGAGGGCGAAGTCCATGGCCGTCCCTGGACCCCGGGAGGTCAGGACTGTCCCGTCGCTCACCACCGCCTCGCCGGTCAGTCGGATGTCCGGGTGGGCGGCGGGGTCCAGGCTCCCCGGGTAACAGGTGGCGGCCCTGCCGGACAGCAGGCCGGCGGCGGCCAGGGCCTTGGGTGCGGCGCAGATGGCCCCAGTGAGACCGCCGCGGGCGTGCTGGCGCTGCAACAGGTCGCGCAACAGGGGGTCGGCGGCCAGATGGTCAGCCCCGGGCAGCCCTCCGGGCAGGACTATCAGGTCGAAGGCCTGGTCCGCCACCGCGGCCAGGGTGGCGTCCGGGACCAGCACAGTGCCGCGGCTGGCGGTCACAGGTCCAGGCGCCAGACCGGCCACCACGACCTCGATGCCGGCGCGGCGCAGCAGGTCGATGAGGGTGACGGCCTCCAACTCTTCGCAGCCGGCGGCCAAGGGGATCAGGGCCCGGGTCATGTCAGTCTCCGTTAACCTGCTGGGGCGAATGGGCAAAGGGCCGGTCGGCCCCCGCCTATTTCTTGGGTGTGGCCGCCTTGGCGGGGACCGGGGCGGCCTTGCTCAGGACTGCGATGCCCTTGAGCAGGTTCAGGGCCTCGCTGAGTTGGAAGTCCTCCGCCGCCAGGGGCTTCTTCGGGCCCGCCTCGCTGGACTTGTCCTTGTCTTTGCCGGGGCCTTTGTCCTTGTCCTTGTCTTGGTCCTTGTCTTGGTCCTGCGCTTTGTCGCCGTCCTTGTCCTTGGCGGGGGGCTCGTCCCGGCCTGGCACGTCCAGGTGACGGGCCAGGTCCGCCTCCTTGACCCGCTCCGGGTCCCGGTCGTCGGTCAGGGTCAGGCTGCCCTGTTGCACCCTGATGTCCGGGGTTATGCCCTGGGCCTGGATGGAGCGCCCGGAGGGGGTGTAGTAACGGGCGGTGGTCAGCTTCAGGGCCGTGGTGTCGTCGATGGGGACTATGGTCTGGACCGAGCCCTTGCCGAAGGTCTGGGTCCCCATGATGACGGCGCGGCGGTGGTCCTGGAGGGCCCCGGCGACGATCTCCGAGGCCGAGGCGCTGCCGGCGTTGACCAGGACCACCATGGGCGCACCATCCAGCACGTCGTCCGGGCCGGCGTTGAACTGGAGCTTGGCGTCCTCGACCCGACCCTGGGTGTAGACGATCAGGCCCTCGGATAGGAAGGCGTCGCTCACCCCCACCGCGCTGTTGAGCACCCCGCCCGGGTCGTTGCGCAGGTCGAGCACCAGGCCCTTGATACCGGTCGGATTCTCCTTCTTCAAATCGCCGATGGCCTTGAGCAGGTCCTCGGTGGTGCGCGACTGGAAGTGGGAGATGCGCACATAGGCGAAGCCGGGCTCCAGGGTGCGGTTCTTGACGCTGGCCACATGGATCACGTCGCGGACCATCTTGACCTCGAAGGGCCGCTCTGTGCCCTCGCGGACAATGGTCAGGGTGATCTCGGCCCCGGGCTTGCCGCGCATCAGGTTGACCGCCTCGTTGAGGCTCATGCCCTTTACCGGGCGGTCGTCGATGCGGCTGATCAGGTCCCCGGCCTTGAGCCCGGCGCGGGCCGCCGGGGTGTCGTCAATGGGCGATATGACCTTGACGAAGCCGTTGTCCATGCCGACCTCGATGCCCAGCCCGCCGAACTCGCCGGTGGTACCGACCTGGAGATCGCGGTACTCCTCCTTGTTGAGGTAGGAGGAGTGTGGGTCCAGCCCGGAGAGCATGCCGCGAATGGCGCTCTCCAGCAGGGGCCGGTCTTCCACGGGCTCCACGTAATCGTCCTTGATGCGCCCGAAGATCTCCGAGAAGGTGCGCAGCTCGTCCAGGGGCAGGCTGGCCCGCGGCGGTGCGGCTGGCTCCCCGTCGGTCGGGGCCTTGTCCGCGGCCGGGGCCGGGGCCTTCTGGCCCTCGGCGGGCGCGGCCTTCTCCTGGGCGGCGGGGCTTGCCGCGGGCTGTGCCCCGGGGGGCTCTTTGGCCCAGGCGGTGCCTGGTCCGGCGACGCCGGCAAGCAGTCCCAGGGTCAGTGCGAGGCAGAGGGGCGAGCGGTTGTTCATGTGCGGATCACTGTTGGAGCCATGGGGTCTGTGGGTGGCCTGGGCCGGGCCGGGGCTGCCGGGGGTCCAGGGTTCTTGGGGTCTAGGAGCCTGTCGGACTTAGGATGAATCGGCTGCGGAAGCGGGACAACGGCCCCTTTCTCCCCGGATTTTCGTTACATAGAGCCCACTATGCGCCTCAAATCCGGGAAGAAATGACCTCGCTCTCCCACTCCCTCGCGTCGATCCCCCTATGTCCGACAGGCTCCTAGGAGCCTGTCGGGCCGCACCAGACCCGCGGGTCCTGGGGCTGACCGCGGTGGCGCAGCGCGAAATAGAGTTGCCCGGTGTCCTGACCGCCGCTGCTGCCACTCAGGGCTATCGGGTCCCCGGTCCCGACCCACTCCCCGACCTCTTTCAGCAGGGTCTGGTTGTGGCCGTAGAGGGACAGGTAGCCGTCGCCGTGGTCGATCACCGCCAGCAGCCCGAACCCGCGCAGCCAGTCCGCATACACCACCCGCCCCTGGTGGATGGCGCGGACCTCGGCCCCCTCCTCGGCGGCCAGCAGCACCCCGTCCCAGCGCTGCCCTTCGCCGCCCCGGGGCCCGCTGAACTGGGCCAGCAGGACGACCCGGGCCAGGGGCCAGGGGAGCTTGCCCCGGCGTTCGGCCAAGGGTACCGGCTGGAGGTCGGCCTCGGCGGCGATCTGGGCCGCTCGGGCAAGCTGCTCGATGACCTCACGCAGGCCCTGGGCATCCGCCGCCAGGGCAGCCATGCCGACACGCCCGCCGGCGATGTCTCGATCCAACTCCGCCAGCAGGGCGGTCCGCCCCTCCCGGGCGACGACCAGGCGCTGACGCAGGTCCTCCTGCTGCGCCACCAGGCGGGCCAGGCGCTCGGCCTCCTCGGCGGCGTCCAGGGCCAGCCCTTCCAGGTCGCGGGTCTGGGCGGCCACCTCGGCCAGGCGGCGCCCGCGCTCCCGACTGAGGTAGCCGTAGTAGGCCAGGACGCGGTCGGTGCGGTGTAGGTCGTTGCGGTCGAGCAACAGCCGCACCCCGCCCCCGCGGCCGGTGGCATAGGTCGCCCGCACCAGTCGCGCCAGGCCGGCCTGCTCAAGGGCCAGGCGCTCCCGACCTGCGCCCAGGCGTCGATCCAGATCGGCGATGACCCGGCGCTGCTCGGCCAGCAACTGCCCTGACTCGCGCCCGGCGCGTGCCAGGTCGGCTATATCGCGGTCGCTACGTTCCAATTCATCCCCGAGACTGGCGCGCTCGGCCTGACGGGCGGCCAGTTCCGCCTCCAGGGCGCGCATGCGCTGCTCGACCCGCTCCAGGTCCCGGGCCGGGGCCGCGGCAGGGTCGTCCGCCGCAGGCGCCGGGCCAGACCCCAGGGCCAACCACAACAACATCACCAGCGCCCCCGCCGCCATGCCCCCGGGTTCGCGCCGGCTCGGCAACGGCGTCACAGCGGCAGACCCCAAGCCCAGACTCAACATGGCGCGCACTCTCGCACAGGGCGCCTCGCTCCAGCAAGCGGCGGGGCGACCCCGGGACAGCAATTCCAAATTTGAGCCCAATGTTCAACATCGCGTCCAGAAGCACCGTGGG
>DYRB01000103.1 GCA_020718945.1 Lamprocystis purpurea
CGCTCCCACGGTGGGCCTCCCGGTCGGACCAACACCTAATGCAGACATAGCCAAGTTTTTTGGTCAGGAGCTGCAACCGATCATCGGGCCACCGCGACTGAACCGTCGAGGGCACACCGCAGGGCCAGCCGGCCCTGCCCCTCAGGCCGAACGCGGCGCATGGGCGCCGGCGTCCGTGAAGACCTTACACCAAACCCATCGGAGATCGCATCATGTCCCAGTCCCGTGCCATCCAGACCACCGCCGCCGCCCTTGCCCTGGCCCTGGGTACCGCCCTGACCCTGGCCAACACCGCCGTCGCCGCCGAGGGGGCGGAGAAGGAGAAGTGCTACGGCATCGCCCTGAAGGCCAAGAACGACTGCGCCGCCGGTCCTGGGACCACCTGCGCCGGCACCTCCAAGGTGGACTACCAGGTCGACGCCTGGAAGTACGTCCCCAAGGGTACCTGCGAGAAGACCGCCTCGCCCAGTTCCCCCACGGGTCAAGGCCAGCTCGCCGCCTTCAAGGCCAAGTAAGGACCAATCCCAGCCGCGCCCGCCGAGGATCTCCCATGACCACCCCAGCCGCAAGCCCTGCCGTCGTCGGCATCGGTCTGAAGCCGCAGCATGTCCCGGAGATCCTCGGCTCGGGCGTCCCCCTGGACTTCTTCGAGGTGCACGCCGAGAACTACATGGTCCCCGGCGGGCCCTACCTGCGCCACCTTGACCAGATCCGGTCGGGTTTCGCCCTGTCCATCCATGGGGTGGGGCTCTCCATCGGCGGCGCCGGTCCACTCGACACCCGCCACCTCGATCGCCTCGCGGCCCTGGTGGGGCGCTTCGAGCCCCAGTGGTTCTCGGAGCACCTGGCCTGGTCGAGCCACGGCGGTGCCTGGTACAACGACCTCCTGCCCGTCCCCTACGACAACGCCAGCCTGGTGCGGGTGTGCGCCCACATCGATCAGGCCCAGGAACGCCTGGACCGGCGCCTGCTGCTCGAGAACCCCAGCACCTACCTCGAATTCGCCGCCTCTACCCTGGATGAGGGGGACTTCCTCGCGCAGATCGTGCGCCGCACCGGCTGCGGCCTCCTGCTGGATGTGAACAATGCCTACGTCAGCGCCATCAACCACGGGCGCGACCCCTGGGACCTGATCGCCGCCCTGCCGCCGGACGCCATCGGCGAGATCCACCTGGCCGGCTTTGCCGAGGACCGCGACGCGGCCGGCGACCGCCTGCTGATCGACACCCACGGCGCCCCGGTGGACGGGGCGGTCTGGGCCCTCTACCGGCGGACCCTGGCGCACCTGGGCCCGCGGCCCACGTTGATCGAGCGTGACCAGGCCATCCCGCCCCTGGGGGTGCTGGTGGCGGAGGCATCCCGGGCGCGCTCGGCCCTGGAGACCCGCCCAGTCACGCTGGGGCCTCGGCCATGAGCGCCGCCGATGGGCTCCTTGAGTCCTTTGCCGGGGCCCTGCTGGACCCTGACCGGCCCCTGCCACCCGGGCTTTCGACCTGGAACGGCTCGGCGGCGGCGGTGCGCTTCGGCGTCTATCGCAACAACGTCGCCGTATCCCTGGCCGGTGCCCTGGCGGATACCTTCCCCGTCACCCGCGAGCTGGTGGGGGACGCCTTCTTCGACGCCATGGCGCGCTGCTTCGTCGCCGCCGAGCCGCCGCGCTCCCCGGTCCTCACCGAGTACGGCGACACCTTTCCCGACTTCGTCGCCGCCTTCCCGCCCGCCGCCGGCCTGCCTTACCTCGCCGACCTGGCCCGGCTGGAGCTGGCACGGGTGCGCGCCTATCACGCCGCCGAGGCGGAACCCCTGGGGGCCGAGGCCCTCGCCGGCCATCTCGGCGACCCCGACCGCCTCCCCGAGGCACGTCTGACCCTCCACCCATCGCTCGCCGTGCTCGACTCGGCCCACGCCATCGTCTCCCTGTGGGCCGCCCACCAGGGGCGGGGGCGCATCGAGGAGGTGGACCCGGACCTTGCGGAGTCTGCCCTGGTCCTGCGGGAGGGCGACGACGCCGTGGTGCTGGCGGTGGGGCATGGCAGCGCGATCTTCATCGCCGAACTGGCGTCGGCCCCGCTTGGCATGGCCGCCACTGCGGCGGCCGAATGCGACCCCGATTTCGACCTTGCCCAGACCCAGGCCCTGCTCATTCGCCACGGCGGCATCGTCGCCTGGCACCTACCCGGAGACAAAGCACCATGAACACCGACGTCGAGGCCCTCCAAAACTCTAGGTTGAGAAACCGCCTATTAGCCTTTACTGATGTACTAATTGACTTGGGTCGAGCCGAGTCCGAGCCCCCCCAACTATGAGACCAGGCACCCTGGCCGGGTGTCGACATAGGCTGGCCGTCGCCGTCCCTTGACCGCGATCAAACCGCAGCGTCGCCCTGGCCCTCAGACTTGGACGGGCCTGGGGTACCCCTTCCCCCATCTGACCGGAGGACCCCTCGATGGGCCGAAGCCCCGCCCGTACCCTGACGCTCTTGGCCGTTCTAGTGCCCCTCGTGGGCCTGTTCGGCTATGCGATCCTCACCTCTGGCCCCCTGGCCCCGGTGCCGGTGACCCTGACCGAGGTCACCGAGCGCGCCATTGCCCCGGCCCTGTTCGGGGTCGGGACAGTGGAGGCCCGTTACACCTACCGCATCGGTCCGACCATCGCCGGGCGGGTGAGCCGGGTGGAGGTGCAGGTCGGTGACCGGGTCAAGGCCGGGCAGTTGCTCGGGGAGATGGACCCGGTGGACCTCGACGACCGGGTCCAGGCCCAGGATGCGGCCCTGAGGCGCGCCGAGTCCGGGGTGGTCGCGGCCCAGGCCCAGGTCCGCGACGGCACGGCGCGGCGGGATTACGCCGCGGCCCAGGTGCATCGCTACGAGCAGCTCCTGCAGGCACGCACCGCCAGCGAGGACACGGCGGGGGCGAAACGCCAGGAGGCCCAGGTGGCGGAGGCCGGGCTGGCCCTGGCGCAGGCCAACCAGGAGTCCGCCGAGCAGGAGCTCAAAAGGGTGCGCGCCGAGCGCGAGGCCCTGGTGCGGCAACGCGCCAACCTGCGCTTGATCGCCCCGGTGAACGCCCTGGTGGTCTCCCGCGACGCCGAGCCGGGCAGCACCGTGGTGGCCGGGCAGTCCGTCATCGAGGTCATAGACCCGGGCAGCCTCTGGGTGGATGTCCGCTTCGACCAGCTCGGCGCCGCGGGGCTGAGCGCCGATCTGCCGGCCCGGATCGCGCTGCGCTCCCGGCCGAGCGCCGAGATCCCGGGCCGGGTCCTGCGGGTGGAGCCGAGGGCGGACGCGGTGACCGAGGAGTTGCGGGCCAAGGTCGCCTTCGCCGATCAGCCGGACCCCTTGCCGGCGATCGGGGAGCTGGCCGAGGTCACAGTTGCGCTGCCGGCCCTGACCCCAGCCCCAGTGGTCTCCAACGCCGCCCTGCACCGGGTCGATGGGCGCCTGGGGGTCTGGGTGCTGGACCCGGACGGCCTGCGCTTCGCCCCGGTGGATTCCGGGGCTACGGACCTTGATGGCCAGGTCCAGATCCGCTCCGGGGTGCGCACCGGCGACCGGATCGTCCTGCACAGCCGCTCGCCCCTGACCGGCTACAGCCGGGTCAAGGTGGTGGAGGAGATCCCGGGGGTGCCCAGGTGATCAGCCTGGCCGGGCGCGACATCCTGCATGCCTGGGGCAAGTTCGTCTTCACCGGGGTGGGGCTGGGGCTGCTGATCGGGGTCACCCTGTCCATGGCTGGGATCTATCGGGGCATGGTGGACGATGCCGAGGTCCTGCTCGACAACAGCGGGGCGGACCTCTGGGTGGTGCAGAAGGACACCCTGGGGCCCTATGCGGAGTCGTCCAGCCTCTATGACGACCTTTACCGCGGCATCCTGACCCTGCCCGGGGTGGAGCGTGCCGCCAATGTGACCTATCTGACCATGCAGGTCGGCAGCGGGGAGCGTGAGCGCCGCGCCATGGTGGTGGGGGTGGTCCCCGGCGGCCCGGGCGAGCCGGGCCAGCCGGATACCCTGGTGGCCGGGCGCCACATCACCCGCGGGCACTACGAGGCGGTGGCGGACCTGATGACCGGGTTTCGCGTCGGCGAGCGCGTCCGCATCCGCCGCAATCTCTACACCGTCGTGGGTCTGACCCGGCGCACCGTGTCCTCCGGCGGCGACCCCATGGTCTTCGTCCCGCTCAAGGACGCCCAGGAGGCCCAGTTCCTCAAGGACAACGACGCCATCGTCCATCAGCGCCGACGCACCGAGGCCAACCCTGCCCTCAATCGCCCCGGGGTCCCAGGGGTATTGGAGGCAGTGCTCGCCTCCCAGTCGGTGAATCCGGCGGTCAACGCCGTGCTGGTGCGACTGAGCCCGGGGGCGGACCCGGACCGGGTGGCCGCAGACATCCGCCGCTGGAAGCGCCTGCAGGTCTACACCCGTGCCGAGATGCAGGAGATCCTTCAGGCCAAGCTCATCGCCACCTCGGCGCGCCAGATCGGCATGTTCCTGGTCATACTCGCGGTGGTCAGCGCGGCCATCGTCGCCTTCATCATTTATACGTTGACGCTCGGCAAGATCCGCGAGATCGCCGTGCTTAAGCTCATCGGCACGCGCAACCGGACCATCGCCGGGATGATCCTGCAACAGGCATTGGGGCTCGGGCTCATCGGCTTCGTGGTCGGCAAGACCGCCGCCACCTTCTGGGCGCCGATCTTCCCCAAGTACGTCCTGCTCCTGCCCGGGGATGCGGCCCGCGGCTTCGTCATCGTCATGGTCATCTGCGCCCTGGCGAGTCTGCTTGCCATCCGCGCCGCGCTCCGGGTCGATCCGGCGGAGGCCATCGGTGGCTGAACGACCTGCCCCACGGCCCCTTGGGAGCGCGGGCGTCTCGCCCGCGAGCGGGCAGGACGCCCGCGCCACCGGTATCCGCATCGAGGGGCTGCGCAAGCGCTACGGGTCCGGGGATACGGCGGTAGACGCACTCAAGGGGGTGGACATGGCGGTGGCCCCCGGGGAGGTCGTCGGGCTCATCGGCCCCTCGGGCTCCGGCAAGAGCACCTTGCTCAAGTGCCTGGGGGCCATTATCGAGCCCAGCGCCGGGCGCATGACCCTGGGCACCCAGACCATCTATGAGGACGGCTGGCGCATCCCGGACCTGCGCGCCCTGCGCCGGGACAAGATCGGCTTCGTCTTCCAGGCGCCCTATCTGATCCCCTTCCTGGACGTGACCGACAACGTGGCCCTGCTCCCCATGCTGGCCGGGCGTCCCAACGCCGAGGCTCGGCAACGCGCGCACGAGCTGCTCGGGGCCCTGGACGTGGCGCATCGCGCGGCAGCCATGCCCTCCCAGCTCTCCGGCGGGGAGCAGCAGCGCGTGGCCATAGCCCGGGCCCTGATCAATCGGCCCCCGGTCATCCTCGCCGACGAGCCCACGGCCCCCCTCGACAGCCAGCGTGCACTGGCGGTGATCGGCATCCTCAACCGGATGGCGCAGCAGTACCAGACGGCCATCATCGTCGTCACCCACGACGAGAAGATCATCCCGACCTTCCGGCGCATCTACCAGATCCGCGATGGGCGTACCCACGAGGAGGCCGGCGAGGGGCGGGCACTGGATTGATGACGCCAGCTACTCCGATCTTGCTCGAACCTGCCTTCAATGGCCCCGCGCCCACCGATCCAGCCGTCATGCATAACCCGACATGAGCGCCGACGGCTCCAAGCAAAGGCAGCCTGCCAAGCGATCCCAGGCCCCCTCCCAGGAGGCGGTGGGCCTGGCGCCGCGGCCCGGTCAGGCGCGGGCCCTCAGCCCCTTGAACCCGGTGGTCACCCGGACGCGGGCCCCTCGCTTCTATTGGCTGGGCAAGTACAGGGGGCCTGCAATCGCGGCCATCCTGGCGAGTCATCCGATCACCGCGGTTTGCGATGAGATGCCCGTCGGATCGGTCGTCGCCTTCAACACCCAGTGCGCCCGCTGCCACGAAGGGGAGTGCAGCGGCCGCCTGAGTTTTCAACTGTCCGAGGATGCCGCCGACGAGCACATCCGCCGGCATGGTGGACCACTGCCCTTGCAAACGGTTCGGGACCTGGATGAGCTGCTGCGCTACATGAAGGAGCGGTGCGCCTTCTATCCCATGCCGCTGGCCCTGGCGAATGATCGACGCTGGGACAAGGGCACCCTGGACCTGCTTCGCAACCTGGAGGGGGCGGCGTATTTCTTACCCCTCGGTCGCCTTGGGTCCGGCGTTTACCGGTTGCGCATGGACGGGCTGGCCCCTGGGCTGCGGATCTGCTCCGAGCTGGTTGCCGCAGACTTTGATCTGGTCAGTCACGAGGTCCTGACCCAGGACGGCGGGGTCCTGGTGCTGCGCTTCCGGGTGGATGCCCCTGCCGAGCTGTTCCTGCGCATCAGGACCCCTGTCCCTGCCACCTTGACCCAGGTGGATCTCGCCACTGAACCTGGAAAGAGCGATTCGTCCGCAAATGAACACAAATAAACGCAAATAAAGAATGACTTACCGTTCGCACCCAGATCACCTTCCGGGTGCCGAGAAGGTCTCAGGGAACCCATTGAATCATTTGCGTTAATTTGCGTTTATTTGCGGACAACTGCTTCTTCTAGGCTGAAGGTCCCGGCCCCTCCGGCGCCGAGTAAGGATGCCGGACCGGTCTTCCCTGGCACCGCTCCCCGTGATCCAAACCTCAGAGGCCGGGATTGTCTCTCCCTGGTCAAGTCACCCGGCCATCCCGTACCGCGCGATAGAGCCACAGCCCAGTCAGAAGGGTCCAGCCAAGACCACAACTCCGCCCGCGGGGACATGGAAAACCGCATCAGATAGTCAAGACCCCGTTCTTTGCGCTGGGGTCAAACCTTCATGTTCTTCTGCGCCATGAGCCCAAGCAGGAAGGTGTCTGCCTGGTCAGTGCCGCGGACGGCGCGCCAGTCGTCGAAAGCCTGCACTGCCTCCGCGATGAGCTGTTTGACTTCTTGCCGGCCGAAGCCCCGCGCCAGGTCGTAGTCGGCCTCGTGGCGGGCCTGTTGCAGGTTGGCAAAGGCTTGGGCGACAGGCTTCAACTCGGTTTGAAGGGGCATTCCCTTGAGCCCCGCGAAGATCTTCGGCGACACCTTGTCGCCGGCAAATTGCCTGGCGACCTCCTTCATGTCCGCGTGCCCAAAGGCGCGGCCCAGACATCGCCTCAACTCCTGTCGATCGGCAGCACGGACGAACCGCCGGGTGGCCTCGTCGATCAGAAGGTGGAACAATGCATATACGCGGCGGAAACGGCCCGCCGCAGGCTGGCCTGGGTGGGGCGCCGCGGCTCCCTCTTCGACAAAAACCCGGCCTGGGCAAGCAGGTCGTCGTGGAGGCTCAATGCGGCAGCGCCTCGGAAAGCGCACGGAAGCGGACGTAGACCCAGGGGTCCGCGTCCTCGTGGGTCTCGCGAATTGCCGTCCAAATTCGCTCGCGCAGGCGCAGGGTGTCGGCAGGGTCCTTGAAGTCCTGGTCCGCGAGGGTCGCCCACACCCAGACCGCCAAATCGTCTGTGGCGTCTGGTCCAACCTCCACCTGCCAGGACTGCACCGGTACGGGAAGGTCCGCGAGATGGCGCAGGTCCTCTGCGATAGCGTCGGCGTTCAATCGAGATGTACCCATGGTTGGCCTCGGGGGAAATAGTCTAGTCGCATGTGCGCGCCGAACCGGGGGACCCGGTGCCCCTTCGGACCTGGTAGCACGGCCAAGCGGATTTGGCCCGATCCGCTGCGGGCAAGGTCGGACCGACTCCCAGCGGACTGGGCAAATACCAGGAGGGCATGATCTGGGGAGGTTTGACCCCGGTCAAGTGCCCGCGTCCCCGCGACGGATAGCCTTAGCGACGGTTCAAGAACAAGCGATACGTTCTGGACCGGGGGACGGGCCTCTGGCCCGTCTGGCGGGCGGGACGCCCGCCCCCCAGATGTCTCAGTTGTTTCTGAACTGTTCCTTACACGGACCTGGACCTGGAGACCGTCCAGCTCATCGCCAATGCGGTGTGGGCCATAGTCCGGCGACGCCGGGATGAGGCACGCCTGCGCAGTATCTTCCGTGCCAGCCCCGCCGGGATGGGGGTCGTGGACCGGCGACGGGTGCTCGCGGAGGTCAACGACACCCTCTGCGCCATGCTGGGCTATGCGCGGGAAGAGCTGATCGGCCAGTCCGCCCGGCTGCTCTACCCCAGCGACGCGGACTATGCCTATGTGGGGCGGGAGAAGTACCGCCAGATCGCGGTCTCCGGACGGGGCACCCTGGACACCCGATTGCGCTGCAAGGACGGGCGGGTCCTCGACGTGCTGCTGAGCAGTGCCCCAATGGATCTGGACGACCCCGACAGCGGGGTGACCTTTACCGCCCTGGACATCGGCGACCGCAAGCGCGCCGAGGCCCAGGCCCAGCGCTGGCAACGGGTGTTCGAGGAGGCGGAGTTCGGCCTCGCCCACGCCAATGCCGCCGACAATACCTTTATCGAGGTGAATCGGGCCTTCGCCCGGCAGCGGGGCTACTCC
>DYRB01000104.1 GCA_020718945.1 Lamprocystis purpurea
CGTTAGACCGCTGCCTGCCTGGCCAGGAGCCGGCCCAGGCCCAGATTGCGCCGGGCCTGGTCCGGGGCGAAGACCTCGAAGACCAGGCCCCCGGGGCGCTCGTTGCAGCCCTGCTCCTCTGCCGCTGAACCGCTCGACCTGGGGTTCCTCGCGCCCTGAGGCGCAGCCCCGCGGGCACTGGGGCTGGACCCGGCCCATTCCGGTGCCGAGCTTGAAACCCCCAGCCGATACAACCATGCTTCCGGCCACCGCCCTACCGACTGCCCAGGAGTACCCCAGGACCATGGCCGATTCACCCTTTGTCGTCACCCTCAACGCCCAGAACTTCCAGCAGGTGGTACTGGAGGGGTCCTACGAGCGCCCGGTCCTGGTGGACTTCTGGGCCGACTGGTGCGCCCCCTGCCGGGCCCTGATGCCGGTGCTGGCCAAGCTGGCCGACGCCTATGGGGGCCAGTTCCTGCTCGCCAAGCTCGACACCGAGGCGGAGCGGGACCTGGCGGCCCAGTTCGGCATCCGCAGCCTGCCGACTGTGGTGCTGTTCAAGGACGGCAAGCCGGTGGATCAGTTCATGGGGGCCCTGCCGGAGGCCCAGGTCCGCGACTTTCTGGACCGCCACATCCCCCGCGAGGCGGACCTGCTGGTGGCCCGTGCCGAGGCCCTGATCGGGGCCGGGGACCTGGCCGATGCCGCCGCCCTGATCGCCCAGGCCCGCTCTACGGAGCCGGGGCACCCGGGGGCGCGTATCGCCGAGATCCGCCTCAAGGCGGTCGGGGGCGACACCCTGGGGGCCGAGGCCCTGCTCTCGGCCCTGCCCCTGGAACTGTTGGGGGACCCGGAGGTGGTGGCCCTGAGCGGACAGTTGCGCTTCGCCAATGTGCTGGCCGGGGCCGCGTCTGAACCGGAGGTGAGCGCCCGCCTGGCCGCCGAGCCCGGCAACAGCGAGGCCCGCTATCAGCTTGCGGCCTACCGTGTCGCCCGGGGGGATTACGAGGGGGCCCTGGGACTGCTGTTCGAGCTGATGCGCGGCGACCGGGCCTATGGGGATGACGCGGGGCGCAAGGGCATGCTGATGATCTTCGATCTGCTGGGGGGGAGCGGGGAGCTGGTGAGCCGCTGGCGCAGCCGGATGTTTACGGCTATGCACTGAGCCTGGGCCGGTTCTTCGCGGCCTGGTAGGCAAAACCTGGCGTTTCGGTCATACACCCGGCGGGACGCCGGGGGACCCAGTTGCCGGCAGGATGCCGGCGGTCCAGGGATGCGCCGTCCAGGCCAGGCGCACGGGGAAGTTCGCCTCGCAGACCCACAGGTCGGCTACCGCGAACAGGCGCTCCCCTGCAAACACCAGGGGTTGGTAGGGGCGCAGCCAGGGCGGTATGCCGGCCTCCTGGTACAGGTGCTTGAGGGGCCTGTGGTGGACCCCACCAGCGGGCCGGCAGTTCAGGCCAGGGACCCCGAAGCGCACCCTGAGACCCGCGGGGTCGATGGCCTGGGGGCTGATCGGATGCCCCGCGGCATCGACCAGGGCCAGGCGCCCAAGCCCCGGGGGCAGATCCAGCTCAGGCCCGCGCCAATCCAGTTCTAGTCCTACTGGGGAGCGCGGCAGGGGGACCAGGGCGAACAGGTCGTCGCGGTAACGGCGCACCTCGCAGCCGGACCAGGCGACCAAGGGGGACGCATCGGGCCGGGCCGTCAGGGCCTCGTCCATGACCCGAGCAAGATTCTTGCTGTCCGGGGGCGGCAGGCCCAGGGCGCCGATCCAGTGGCGCAGCACCGCCCGGCACAGGGGACCGTCCAGGCCCCGCAGGCCGGTCACCGTCAGGGTCCCAGGCCGCTGCCCCGCCAGCCGGGGCCCATGCTCGGCCGCCATCCGGTCCACCAGCCCCGCCGCCTCGGCACAGTGCCCGGCGCCGCGCGCCAGGGTCTGGCCTGCCGCCGGCCAACGCTCGGCGAGCAGCGGCATCAATCGGTGACGCAGCCAGTTGCGGTCCAGGTCCAGGTCCAGGTTGCTCGGGTCCTCGACCCAGGCCAGGCCGCGGGCCTGGGCATAGGCCAGCAAGTCTGCCCGGGGGAAGGGCAGCAGGGGTCGCACCAGGTACCCCGGGCCCAGGGGGCTGACCGCCCGCATGGCCCCGAGCCCGCGCACCCCGGACCCGCGCAGCAGGGCCAGTAACAGGGTCTCGGCCTGGTCGTCGCGGTGATGGGCGGTGAGCAGCAGGTCGCCGGGGTCGAGCAGTTCGGCCAGGGCGGCGTAGCGTGCGGTGCGGGCGGCGGCCTCGGGGCCCTGGCCTGAGCCCGCAGGGACCTTTACCCGGCGCTGCACCAGGGGCACCCCCAGGGCGGCGCAGCGGGCCTGGCAGTGTTCGGCCCATTGGCTGGAGGCGGGGTTCAGGCCATGATCGATGTGGACGGCGGCCAGCGTCGGGGCCAGCGTCGGGGCCAGCCGCCCGCGCAGCCCGGCGGCCAGGTCCAAGAGTACGGTGGAGTCGCACCCGCCGCTGTAGCCGATCCAGCAGCGGCGGGCGGCGGGGAGGCTGGCGATGAGGCCCAGGAGGTGCCGGGCCAGGTGGGCACCGGGCTCGGCACCGGGTTCGGCACCGCAAGTTTGGCGGTCCGCCATGGGCAGCCGGTGCCCCGCGACCCTATTCCTTGAAGCGGCCGTAGCTCATGAGACGCCGGTAGCGCTCGGCTACCAGTTCGTCCAGGTCGCGCTCCTTGAGGGCCTCAATATGGGTGATCAGGGCCCGCTTGACCGTCTGGGCCATGGCCGCCGGGTCGCGGTGGGCGCCGCCCAGGGGCTCGGGGATGATCTCGTCGATCAGGCCCTGCTCCTTGAGCTTGTCGGAGGTGATGGCCATGGCCTCGGCGGCGAGCTGGGCCTTGTCGGCGCTCTTCCACAGGATGGAGGCACAGCCCTCGGGGGAGATCACCGAGTAGGTGCTGTACTGGAGCATCAGGACCCGGTCGCCCACCCCCACGGCCAGGGCCCCGCCGGAGCCGCCCTCCCCCACCACGGTGCAGACGATGGGGGTGCGCAGCCGGGACATGACCATCAGGTTGCGGGCTATGGCCTCGCTCTGGCCGCGCTCCTCGGCCCCGATGCCCGGGTAGGCCCCGGGGGTGTCGATGAAGGTCAGGATGGGTAGGCGGAAGCGCTCGGCCATCTCCATCAGCCGCAGGGCCTTGCGGTAACCCTCGGGGCGGGGCATACCGAAGTTGCGCTGGATCTTTTCCTTGGTGTCGCGGCCCTTCTGGTGGCCTATGAGCATGACGGAGCGCCCATCCAGCCGCGCCACGCCGCCGACAATGGCCCGGTCGTCGGCAAAGGCGCGATCCCCGTGCAGCTCCTGGAAGTCGTCGAAGATGCGGCGGATGTAGTCGAGCAAATAGGGCCGCTGGGGGTGGCGGGAGAGTTGGGAGATCTGCCAGGGGCTCAGCGTGGCGAAGATGGACTCCGTCAGGGTCCGGCTCTTCTTTTCCAGGCGGTCGATTTCCTCCTGGATGTTGATCTCGTTGTCATGGCCGACGCGCCGCAATTCCTCGATCTTGGCTTCGAGGTCGGCGACGGGCTGTTCGAATTCTAGAAAGTTCAGGTCCATGGGGCCGGGAGTGTACCCAAAACCTGCCACGCGGGACAGACCGGCGTGGGCCCTGGGGTCCTTCGGCCTGCCGCCGGAAGGCTTCTTCTGCGACAATCCCCGACCGGACGGGGGCCGCCTGCGGTCCCGCCCGAAGATGTCACGCCTCCGCCCGCCGCCCCTGGGAGATTGCCATGTCCCGCCTGCCGATCCTCACCCTGCTGCTGGCCCTGAGCCCCGGCCTGCTCGCGCAGGACAAACCCGCGGCCCCGGTCGATGTCGGCCCAAGACCGGCGGTCCCGACCCAAGCGCCAGCCGCTGCCAAACCAGGGGCCGCGGCCAATCCAGCGCCCGCGGCCAACCCAGCGCCCGCGGCCAACCCAGCGCCCGCGGCCAAGCCAGCGCCCGCGGCCAAGCCGAAGGCGACCAGGCAGTGGATGATCGGCAATTTCGACCCCAAGACCTGGACCCCGCTGGATTCCGTCAGCGGCGATCTCGACGGCGACGGGCGCGACGACTTGGCCCTGGTCCTGGAGCGTAAGTACCGACTTGCGGTCGAGACGGAGTATCAGCGCACCCGGGCCCTCCTGGTCGTGTTCGCCACTGCCAGGAGCCTATACGCCACCGCCGCCATGGTGCCGGGGTTGTTGCCCTGCGCATCCTGCCTGGGCACCCTCTCGTCGGGGGACGGCGGGGACAGCTTCGACCTGGAGATCGCCGACGGGCGTCTGACCGTCGGCTGGATGTCGGGCGAGGTGGATCTGACCTCGGTCCGACTCACCTTCGCCTGGGACAAGCCGAAGGGGGCCATGGCCCTGATCGCGGACGAGAAGAGCACCTTCAACCCGAGACGCCAAACCCGCACCCACACCGCCCACGACTATGTGGCCGGGCGCATGGAAATCGACGGCCGCAGCTTCGAGTCCGCCGTCAAGTTCATACCGATTCACGAGGTCCTGGCTAGCCAGTACTGACCCCGGCCGCCCGGGCCCCGGCGGTGGAAGAGTGGACCTATGCCGGATCGGCGTCGCCGTGGATGAACAGGGTCTGGTAGATGCGGGTGTCGAACAGGACCTCCATGCGCTGGATGCGCCCAGCCTCCACCCGGGCCCAGGTCACCATCTTGACCTGCTCCTTGTCCGAAATCTGGATATGCAGGGTCAGGAAGGCGCAGACGTCCTGCCCGTCCACGAAGGTCCGCAGCCGCTCGATGCCCTGCAGGATGCCCATGTTCAAGGCGCTGTACTCCATGAAGGCATCCGCGGAGTCGAAACGCGCAATCGGGCTCTCGTAACTGAAGCCGGTGTCGGCCAGACAGCCGCGCGCACCCTCGTAATCGTGGCGCGCCAGGGCGTCCAGGTAGGCGTCGAAGGTCTCTTTCGGTTGCACTCGTGCGGCCTGTCCACTGTAGATCGAAGTACCACGGGCCGCGGCCCGGGCGACGGAACCAAGCGTAGCCGATGTGGCCCGCCAGCCCCAACAACCTGAAGGCGCAGCCCCTCAGGCGCCTTCCCCCTGTCGCGGCGGGAACCAGGTGCGGGCGATCTCGTCGTGCAGGTCGCCGATGTCCTGTTGCAGGTCGTCGACGAAGCCATGCAGCTCGCCCTGGGTAAGACGCGCCACCTCGGTCCCCAGCAGCTTGCGTGACAGCCGGCCGGCCACCCGCAGGGCACCCTCGTTGCGCGGCAACCGCTCCAGGCTGCCGCGCATGCGCTCGCAGCAGTGGTTGACGGCGCGCGGAAAGGCCGGGCTCTTGAACAGGAAACGCACCACTGCCTCGCGCTGCACCTGCACCTGTTCGCTGCGCCGGTACATCTGGTAGGCACTCAAAGACTTCAGCACGCTCACCCACTGGATGGTGTCGAAGGGCTGCAATTCCCGGGTCTGCGCCGGGAGCAGACTGGCGGAGCGCACATCGACGATGCGGGTGGTCATGTCCGCCCGCTCCAGGTGGCGGCCCAGGCGCATGAAGTCGTAGCCCTGGTCGTGGAGCATGGTCCCGGAGAGCAGCCCGGCGACGGTCTGGCAGCCGAGGATGACGCGGTGCAGGTAGGCATGGCGCCCGCCCTTGGTCAACCCGGCGTCCAGCCCATCGCGGGCGAACAGATAGAGCTCGTTGACCTGTTCCCAGCCCTCCCGCGGCACTATGTCCCGGATAGTTCGACAGTTCTCCCGGGCCGCGGTGAGGGCGGAGAGGACCGCGCCGGGGTTGCGCTGGTCAGCCAGCAGGAAACGCACCACCTGGGGCTCGTCGTAGTCCTCGTAGTGGGTCTCGAACAGGGCATTGGCCCCGCTGATGTCCACCAGGGGCCGCCAGCCCGGGGCCAGCCCCCTGGGCAGGTCGAGCAGCAGGTTGGCGTTTACCGCCACCACCCGGGCGGCGTTCTCCGCCCTTTCCACCTGGCGGGCCAGCCAGTACATGGTTTCCGCTACGCGCGAGAGCATGGGCGCCTACCTCTGTTCCCAAGATAAAGCGGTTGAGCCGCAAATGATCGCGAATTGGATCAACCAAGAAGAGCAGTCAAGCCGCAAATGAACGCAAATAGACGCAAATAAACAAGGACTTGGTGCCGGCCCCCGGTTGACCCTGCGGGTGACCTGCGGACTCTGCCCAACTGAATGACCCATTTGCGTCCATTTGCGTTCATTTGCGGCCGAATTGGTCTTTCCAGCATCAACCCCCGTCGCCCTCGTCCGGGACTATCCAGGTATCCTTGCTGCCGCCACCCTGGGAGGAGTTGACCACCAGGGACCCCTTGCGCAGGGCTACCCGGGTCAGGCCGCCGGTGGTCACCCGGGCCCGGTCCGCGGACAGGATGAAGGGGCGCAGGTCCACATGCCGCGGTTCCAGGGTACGCCCCACCAGGGTCGGGACCGTGGACAGGCGCAGCGTCGGCTGGGCAATGTAGTTGCGCGGGTCGGCCTTGATCAGGGCGGCGAAGGTGTCCCGCTCGGCGGCGGTCGAGGCCGGCCCCACCAGCATGCCGTAGCCGCCGGACTCGTTGGCCGGCTTGACCACCAGCTCGGCCAGGTGGTCCAGCGCATAGGCCAGGGATTGCGCCTCCATGCAACGATAGGTTGGGACGTTGGGGATGATGGGGTCCTGGGCCAGGTAGTAGCGGATGATGTCCGGGACGAAGGCATAGACCACCTTGTCGTCCGCCACCCCGGCCCCAGGGGCATTGGCCAGGGCCACCTTGCCCGCCTTCCAGGCGCGCAGCAGGCCGGGGACGCCCAGGGTGGACTCGGGTAGGAATGCCTCCGGGTCCAGGTAGAGGTCGTCGATGCGCCGGTAGATCACGTCCACCCGCGAGGGGCCGTCCACGGTGCGCATGTAGACGCAATCGTCGTCATCGACGAACAGGTCGCGGCCCTCAACCAGTTCGCAGCCCATCTGCTGGGCCAGGTAGGCATGCTCGAAATAGGCCGAGTTGTAGATCCCCGGGGTCAGGACCACCACCTCCGGGTAGTCCCCCGGGCGCGGCGACAGGGCCGCCAGGGTGTCGAAGAGCTGGGACGGGTAGGCGTCCACCGGCAGAGGCCGGTAGTCATCGAACAGCTCCGGGAAGACCCGCTTGGTGACCTGGCGGTTCTCCAGCATGTAGGAGACCCCGGAGGGGACGCGCAGGTTGTCCTCCAGCACATAGAGGGTCCCGTCGGCGTCGCGCACCAGGTCGGAGCCGCAGATATGGGCCCAGACGCCCAGCGGCGGCTTGACCCCCACGCACTGGGGACGGAAGTTGACCGACTTGGCCAAGACCTCGGCGGGGAAGACCCCGTCCTTGACCACTTTCTGGTCATGGTAGAGGTCGTCGATGAACAGATTGAGCGCCTGCACCCGTTGTTTAAGCCCCGCCTCCACCTGGCGCCATTCCGACTCCGGTATCACCCGCGGGATCACATCAAAGGGCCAGGCCCGGTCTATGGCCCCGCCCTCCTCCGAGTAGACGGTGAAGGTGATGCCCATCTCCTTGATGGCGACGCTGGCCGCCTCCTGACGGGCCACCAGTTCGTCACCCCCCAGCCGGGCAAGGTCAGCGGCCAGATTGCTGGCGAAGGGACGGGCCCTGCCCCCGGCCACGACCAACTCGTCGTAGAGGCCGTCGCAGGGGTACTGACTCCAGTCGATGGGCATGGCGGGTACTCCGGGCCTGAGGGACAGGGGCTCTTTGTCGCAGCGCAACACGGGCCCCATGGTAGCCGCAGCCGCCTGGGTTTGCACCAGAGAGCCCGGCCGATTCTCTAGCCGCCCGGCGGGGTCCTGGGCAAGCCCACATAGGCGGCGGCCGGATTGCGCCGACGGCCGAGGGCGAATGACCGCCCAGGGTCTACCAGGGCGAGGCCGGCGATGGCGGTGCGCCCCAGCAGCATGCGAAAGCGCATGTCCTCGCGGTTGGTCAGGGTGACTTCGATGGGCCAGGATTGCCCGCCGATGGCCAGCTCGGTGGACACCACATAGCGCCACTCGCGGTGTCCGCCGGAATCGGTTACCGAGCGGCGGTCGATGACCCTGGCCTCACCCTGGACCTCCAGGTCGCACCGACCCTGCAAGGGGTGGACGCCGAAGCGCACCCAGTCCTCGCCCCCGGTGCGCAACGCCTCCACGTAGAAGGCGTGCAGGGTGGATGTGCGCGCCCCGGTGTCCACCTTGGCCTTGATGAGCGGCAGGCCCAGTCCCGGCAGGGCAACCCATTCACGCCAACCCAGGATGAGTGGCGAGGCCTGGGGCCCCGGCCGGTCTGGCAGGTACCGCTGTTCTGGTCGATCCACGCCTCCCCCCATCGCGACACCGTCACGGCGACCCGTTAACATAGGGCCACCGGCGGACTTGGCTCTAGGGGCACGATAGTACCAAGTAACCGCCACACTCCCACCCGGGCCAGTCGCCTTGGCCCCTAGGAGCCTGTCGGACTTAGGATGAATCGGCTGCGGAAGCGGGACAACGG
>DYRB01000105.1 GCA_020718945.1 Lamprocystis purpurea
ATATTTTTCTGCTTCGCAGACCTGGGGCCGCATCCCGATCCCCGATCACCACAGGGCAACCGGGTCTGCACCGGGTCCGTCGCCAATGATCGGGGTCGGTGCACCGGGCCAAGGCCCGGCGAGCAGCAGGCCGGCCTCAATTCGGCTTTGGCGCCCCCGCCGCCCGCAATGCCTGGATGGCCGCGACCTTGTAGTCCACCGCCAGGCGTACCTGGTCGTCGGTGAGGCGCGGGTTACCGCCGTGGGGGGGCATGCGGAACTGACCGTCCGGGCCGCGGATGCCGTTCAGGGCGCTCTGGTAGAGGGCGTCCTGGCCCTTGGGGAGGCGCCGGTCCCACTCGGCAAAGTCGGTCACCGCCGGGGCCCCGGCTACCCCTAGCAGGTGGCAGGCGCGACAGGTCCCGTGCCAGATCCCCCGACCGGCACCCAAGGCATCCCCGG
Source organism: Lamprocystis purpurea (assembly GCA_020718945.1). Lineage (GTDB taxonomy): Bacteria > Pseudomonadota > Gammaproteobacteria > Chromatiales > Chromatiaceae > DYRB01. The sequence continues at coordinate 442 of DYRB01000105.1, forward strand.
GCAGCCTGGGCATCTCCGGTTCGGCCCGGGCGGTGGGCGTCTGGGTGCGGTCACAGCCGCTGATCCCCAGGCTCAGGGCCAGGGTCGGGCCCAGCAGGGCGAACAGGGCGAGGCGGGGGCTAGGACTGGGCATGGGGACTTTCCTTGGGGCAGGGGCCTGGTCGGCCGGGATGGGTGGGGCCAATATGGGCCCGACCGGCCCGGGATACACCCCGGGGCGACTGGGATTCGAGGGGTACTGCCCTGGCCGCCCGGCATTGGCTACACTGGCGGCCATCCACCCGAACCGGAGACAGTCCCCATGGCTAGCAATACCCCCAAGCCCGGTACCTCGGACGAGCGCCTGGACGCCGTCGTGGCCGCGGCACGGCGTGCCCGGGAAGAGCGCGAACTGGGTTACCGCGAGCGCGCCCTGAAGCTCTATCCCTGGGTCTGCGGCCGCTGCGCCCGGACCTTCACCTACGCCAATCTGCGCGAGCTGACGGTCCATCACCGCGACCACAACCACGACAACAACCCCCCGGACGGGAGCAATTGGGAACTGCTGTGCCTCTACTGCCACGACAACGAGCACAGCCGCTGGGAGGATCATCTGGCCGCCCAGGGGGCCGGCGCCACGGTCGGGCCGGGCAAGCCCAAGCCCAAGCCCGAGTCCACCCACAACCCCTTCGGCGCCCTGGCCGGTCTGCTCAAGGACCGTTCCTGAGCGGGGCGGACCTGGCCCTGGGCATTGGCAATTTGGCTGGTGGACACCCTGCGTGGCGGGCAGGGTTCAGGCTGATGCCGCTCGAGGCGCCTGGTCGTCGCGCAATGCCCCAGCGTCAACCCTTGGCAAGCTGGTCGTTGACGGCCCGGTTCAGGCTGACGTTCGCCTCGGCGGCGCGCAGGGCCAGGCGGCGATGGAGGTCCGGCGTGGTGCGCACCTGGAACTTGCCGGAGTAGCGCCGATCCGCGATCAGGATCGGGGGCGGCTCTCCGCCAGCGTCCATGTCCGCAACGATGTCGGTGACCAGGGCGACTATCCCCGTGAGGGCGGACATCTGGTCCTGGTCCAGGTGGGACAGGCTGGGAAACTCGGCGCAGAGACCGACGAATTCCTGGTCCTCTTCGGACCAGAAGACGCGGTAGGTGTAGTGCCTCACGTCAATCATGTTCGAGCCTCTCGATGGCCGCCGGCACCTGGTACTGGTCAAACGGACCCGTCAGGCAGCAGCGGGCCGGCGCCTATAGGCCAGCACCAGCAGCAAGACCCCAAAGGCAATCATCGGTGTGCTCAAGACCTGCCCCATGGTCAGCCAGTCGAAGGCGAGGTAGCCGAGCTGGGGGTCGGGCAGGCGGACGAATTCCACCAGAAAGCGGAAGCAGCCGTAGCAGAGCAGGAACAGCCCGGACACCGCCATGGTCGGGCGCGGCCGGCTGGAGAAGGCCCACAGGATCAGGAACAGGGCGACCCCCTCCAGCCCCGCCTCGTAGAGCTGGGACGGGTGCAGGGGTGGCGACAGGTCCTCCAGGGTCAGGCCGGCGCAGTGCTCCGGGACCCGCAGGCAGGGGACCGATATGCCCCAGGGGAGGTCTGTGGCATGGCCCCACAGTTCGGCGTTGATGAAGTTGCCGATGCGCCCGGCCAGCAGCCCCAAGGGGACCAGGGGGGCGATGAAGTCGGTGATCTCAAAGAAGCGCCGCCCGTGGCGCCGGGCGAACAGCCACATGGCCAGCAGCACCCCGAGCAGGCCGCCGTGGAAGGCCATGCCCCCCTGCCAGACCTTGAACAGGTTGATCGGGTCGGCGAGGATCTGATCGAAGCCGTAGAACAGCATGTAGCCCAGACGGCCACCGACTATGACCCCGACCACGCCGTAGAACAGGACATCGTCCACCATGTCCGCGGTCCAGCCGGAGCCCGGGCGACTGGCCCGCCAGCGCCCCAGGGCCCAGAAGGCAGCGAAGCCCAGCAGGTACATGAGCCCGTACCAGTGGATCTTGAGGGGACCCAGGGCCAGGGCGACGGGGTTGATTTCGGGGTAGGTCAGCATGGGCGCGGATGGTATCACCTCAGAAAGACAGTTCAGCCGCAAATGAACGCAAATGGACGCAAATGTGCAGGGGTCCGGGATTGGGCCCGAGCGCACCCCGCAGTTTGTGCGTCCAAAGCACTTAATCTGCGGATTGACTGGAGCTTTTAGCGTTCTCTTACGGCTCGACTAGCACTTTCAGGATCGCGGCCGTCGCGCCGGTCCGGCGGTGGAGGGCGCGACCCAGGTCCCCAGGCCACCTGCCCCATGCAACGCAATAATCTTGTAAATCCTGAGAAATCCTGTCAGTCCTATCCATTTATGCTCACGCGACTGGATGCCTTGCCATACCCTCCGGCCGCCCACCCCACATGCCGCCCAACCCCAGGACCCACCCATGCAGCACCTCGCCGACACAGCCCGCCGCTTCGCCGCCCTGGCCCCCGCCGCCGATTACTGGTCCATCCGCCTGGTGGCGGAGGAGTCTGAACACCTGGAGGTCCGCCAGGGCGTGGCCGAGCCCTGCGCCCTGTCCCTGGGTCGCGGGGCCATGGTCACCCTGATGCGCGGCGGCGGCCTGGGCTATGCGGCCACCAGCGACCTCAGCGACGCCGGCCTCGCCGCCGCCGCCCGCCGCGCCGCGGCCTGGGCCCAGGCCCAGGCCCGCCTGGGGCTGTTCAGCGCGGGCCTCTACCCGCGCAGCAGTGCCCACCTGGAGTACCAGAGCCGGGTGGCCCAGCCCTGGGCATCCATGACCGTGGCCGACAAGCTCGACCTGCTCCAGGGGGCCTGCGACGCCCTGGAGATCGACGAGCGCATCGTCGATTGGTCCGCCTGGCTCGGCCACTGGCGGGTCGATCAACTCCTGGTCACCAGCGACGGGGGCCACATAGCCCAGACCTGGGAGTACACAGAACCCGGGCTCATGGCCGTGGCCAATGCCGGCAGCCAGACCCAGAGGCGCCACGGCGGCGGGGCGGACTGGTCCCAGCAGGGCGGGCTGGAGCGCATCGCCGCCTGCGGTCTGCGCGAGGACGGCCTGCGCGTGGCCGAGGAGGCCCTGGCCCTGCTGGGGGCCCCGGAGTGCCCGAGCGGGGACCTGGACCTGATCCTGCTCCCCAGCCAGATGGTCTTGCAGATCCACGAGAGCATCGGCCACCCCCTGGAACTGGACCGCATCCTGGGCGACGAGCGCAACTACGCCGGGACCAGCTTCGTCACCCCGGACATGTTCGGGAACTACATGTACGGCTCCGGGCTGCTGGACGTCACCTTCGACCCGAGCGTCCCCGGCGAACTGGCCAGCGGCGTCGCCGACGACGAGGGTACCCCCACCGAGCGGGCCTACCTGATCCGCCAGGGCATCCTGGAGCGACCCTTGGGCGGTGCCCTGTCCCAGGCCCGGGCCGGGCTGCCCGGGGTAGCCAATGCCCGGGCCAGCGCCTGGGACCGCCCGCCCATAGACCGCATGGCCAACCTCAACCTGGAGCCCGGGGACGAGACCCTGGCCGGGCTCATCAGTCGGGTCGAGCGGGGGGTGCTCATGGACACCAACCGCTCCTGGTCCATCGACGACAGCCGCAACAAGTTCCAGTTCGGCTGCGAGCTGGGGCGGCTGATCGAGGACGGGGAGCTTCGGGGCCTGGTGCGTAACCCCAACTATCGGGGCATCTCCGCCAACTTCTGGCGCAGCCTGGACGGGGTGGGGGACCTGGCCAGCCGGGAGGTCCGCGGGGTCTGCAACTGCGGCAAGGGCGAGCCCAACCAGGCCGTCTACGTGGGTCACGCCGCCCCGCCCTGCCTGTTCCGCCGGGTGGCGGTGTTCGGGGGTGAGGCATGAGCCCCGCCGAGTTCTTCGCCCTGGCCGATGCCCTGTGCGCCAGGCTAAAAGGCAACGAGGTCCTGTTCTGCGGCCTGGACGGGGAGGACTCCGACTTCGTCCGCCTCAACCAGGGCCGCATCCGCCAGGCCGGGGCCGTGCACAGCCGCTCCCTGGGCCTGACCCTGATCGATGGGGCCCGCCAGGTGGAGGGCGGCTGCGACCTGGGCGGGGACCCGGGCCAGGACCTGGCCATCGTCGTCGACCTGCTCGGGCGCCTGCGCGAGCGCCTGCCCCAGGTCCCGGAGGACCCCTACCTGAACTACTCCACCGAGCCCGGCACCGGCGAGCACAGGGCCGCCTCCGACCTGCCCGACCCGGCCGGTGCCCTGACCGGGCTCATCGAGGCGGCCGAGGGCCTGGACCTGGTGGGCATCTGGGCCAGCGGCGACCTCTACAGCGGCCTGGCCAGTTCCCTGGGGCACAGGTACTGGCACCAGGGGGCCAGCTTCAACCTGGACTGGTCCTGCTACCTGTCCGGGGACAAGGCGGTCAAGGCCGCCTATGCCGGGACCCACTGGGACCCCGGTGCCCTGGACGCCCGCCTGGCCGAGGTCCGCCGGTCGCTCAGCGTCATGGCCCGCCCGCCCAAGGTCCTGAGCCCGGGGCGCTACCGGGCCTACCTGACCCCCCAGGCCCTCAAGGAGCTGACCGACATGCTCAGTTGGGGCGGCTTCGACCTGAAGAGCCACCGCACCCACCAGACCCCGCTGCTGCGCCTGGTGCGCGGGGAGCGGACCATGCACCCGGCCGTTTCCCTTTACGAAGACCAGGCCCGCGGGCTCAACCCGCGCTTCACCGGCGAGGGGTTCCTCACCCCGGACCGGGTGGACCTGATCGCCGCCGGGGCCTACCGGGACTGCCTGGTGGAGGCCCGCAGCGGCAAGGAGTACGGGGTCCCGGTCAACGCCGCCGGTGAGTCCCCCGAGTCCCTGGCCATGGACCCGGGGGACATCCCCAGGGCCGAGGCCCTGGCCCGGCTCGGGGAGGGGCTGGCCATCGGCAACCTGTGGTACTGCAACTGGTCCGACCCCAACGACTGCCGGGTCACCGGCATGACCCGCTTCGCCACCTTCTGGGTCGAGGGCGGCGAACCCGTAGCCCCGGTCGCCGTCATGCGTTTCGACGATTCCCTCTACCAGCTGCTGGGCGACCGCCTGGAGGGCCTGACCCAGGAGCGCGACCTGCTGCTCTCCGCCGACACCTACGGCGGGCGCGGCAGCGACTCCTGCCTCTTGCCCGGGGCCCTGGTGGATGGGTTGACCTTGACCCTCTAGTCACCAGGGACCAGGCACCCGGACGGACTGGGGCGCCTCCCGTAGGGTCCGCTGTGCGGACCAGGGGCGGGGGGGAACCTCTGGCGTTACGGGGAGATGCGGGGTCGTCGGTCCGCGCAGCGGACCCTACCGCCCACAGCGGATTCACTGAGGACCGACGATCTTCACGGATGAGGCAGCGGTGCGTGCTGGCAACCGTGGGAGCGCCGCCCTCGGCGCGAGGCAGCGTCTTCCAGATGCGCTGCCGGAAGACGGCCCGTCGCACCGGGGGCGCCGCTCCCACCGGGTTGGCTCAGTGCCCATGGCGGGTCCGTCTACGGCGAAGCCTCGCCTGGGTCCAAGTGGCCTTCCGGACTGGACAGGCCGCCCCCCGGCGGAAAACCATAGGCGCAACCCTCAAGGAGCCGCCCGCCATGCCCGCGCCCCGCCCGTCCGACCTGCCGGTGACCGAGACCCTGCGCGACCTGCTCACGGACCTGCCCCTGTGGCAGGCCGAGCGCGACCGGCGGGCCTTCTTGGACTTCAGCCTCCAGGGCCACCCGGCCCTGGCCGACTTCGACCCCGGCGGCAAGCCGCTCACCGTCGCCAGCGAGCTGACCACCCGGTTGCACGCCCTGGGCTATCCGGCCACCCCAGGCGGCGCCCACCCCGTCTGCGCCCTGATCCGCGAGGTCCGCAGCCGCCGCGAGGACGGCAACAGCGCCGTGGCCGAGCGCATCGCCGCCCTGGCCCGCTTCTTCGGCTGCGACCCGAGCCCCAGGGTCGCCATCGCCGGGGCCCCCTACCCGGGGCTCATGGCCTACGACTGGGGCCAGGACCCGGACCTGGCCCGGCTCTGCTTCGGGCGTGAGGCCGAGACCCTGGACCTGATCGGCCGGATGCGGGCCGGGGTGGCCGGGGGCTTACTCATCGTCTGCGGGGCCTCCGGCTCCGGCAAGTCGTCCCTGGTCAAGGCCGGGCTCTGGCGGGCCCTGACCGATCCGGACGCCGCCCCGGCAGAGCCCATCCCGGGCTGCCGCGACTGGGTGGTCAGCGCCATGGTCCCGACCCTGGACGACGACGCCTTCCTCACCCTGGTCAACAGTGTCCGCGACCACTGGCGGGGCGGGCGCCTGCGCCCGGCGGAGGAGGCCGGGCGGCTGCGCGCCGACCCCGGGGCCTTCCCCGCCTTCCTCGACCGCCTGCTCGCCGGGCGCCCGGCCTGGCTCCTGATCCTGGATCAACTGGAGGAGGTCTTCGCCCCCGAGGCCGAGCCCTACCGGGGCCCCTTCCTCGACCTGCTGCTGCGGGCCGTCGCCGACCCGCGCCTGCGCGTCGTCGCCACCCTGAGGGCCGACTTCCAGCCCCAGGCCATAGCCCACGACGGCCTGCGCCGCGTCCTCAACGGCGGCGGGGCCTACTATGTCGGCGCCCCGGGCCCGCTGGCCCTGGCCCGCATGATCGAGGGCCCGGCCCAGGCGGTGGGCCTGGCGGTGGAGCCGGGCCTCACCGCCCGACTGGTGGGCGAGGCCGACCGCGAGCCCGGCGGCCTGGCCCTGCTCGCCGCCGCCCTGCAAGACACCTGGGCCGCCTGGAGCGGCGCTTCTGGGAGCCGGGGCGTCCCGCCCCGGGACTCCAACCCAACCGCCACCGACTCGCTCCAGACCCTGACCCTCGCCCACTACGCCGAGGCCGTCGGCGGCCTGAAGGGCGTCCTCACCCGTCGCGGCGAGCGCGGCCTGGCCCTGTTGGGGGAGGCGGGGGAGGCGGCCCTGCCGCGGGTCTTCGGCCACCTGGTCCATGTGGACGCGGAGACCGGGGCCGCCACCCGCCGCCGGGCCCCGCTGGGTCTCTGGCCCGAGGGCAGCCCGGAGCGCCGCCTGATCGAGACCTTCTCGTGCGACGCCGACCGCCCGGAGGACGCGGTGCGCCTCCTGGTGTGCGGGGCCCGTGACGGCCAACCCACAGTCGAGGTCGCCCACGAGGCCCTGCTGCGCGAGTGGTCGCGCCTGGCGGATTGGATCCGCACCCAGCGCGAGGCCCTGATCCGCCGCGACGAGGCCATCCGCGACGCCGCCCGCTGGGATCGGCGCGGGCGCCCCGATCACTTGCTCCCCCACCCCGAGTCCCTGGCCGAGGTCCGGACCCGGCTGGAGGCCGCGGGGCTCTGGGAGGAGCTGCGCCAGGACGCGCGGGTCGCCTGGTTCCTGGCCCAGGACGACCCGGCGGACCTGGCCGACCTGGCGGGCCGCGAATTCGAGCGCTGCGGCGGGGACGACGCGGCGGCGGCCCTGCCGGTCCTGTTCGGCCTCACCGCCCCCGGGCGGACCTGGGCCACGACGAGCGCCCTGGGGGACCGGCTCAAGGGGCAGGACCCGACCCTGGCCGCCTGGCTCAAGGCCGGGCTGGGCGAGGTCTTGAGCCTCCTGGGCCGGGACGAGGCCCTGCCCTGGCACCGGCGTAGGCTCGGCATCGGCGACCTGATGGCCGCCCTGGGGGACGATCGCCCCGGGGTGGGGCTGCGCCCGGATGGGTTGCCGGCAATCGACTGGGTGGAGGTCCCCCCGCCCGGGCCCTACCGCATCGGCCGCTACCCCGTGACCAATGTCCAATATCTCGCCTTCGCCCAGGCATCGGACTACGGCAACCCGGACTGGTGGCGCGAAGGCTATCAGGCCCCCGAGCCCGAGCGGTCCAACTGGGACCAGCCCAACCGCCCGCGCATCCAGGTCGCCTGGGTCGAGGCCCTGGCCTTCTGCCGCTGGCTGACCGCACGTTACCAGGCCGCTGGCCTGATCGGCGCCGGGGAGGTCGTCCGGTTGCCCACCGAGGCGCAGTGGGAGCGGGCCGCCACCGGGGGCGACGGGCGCGAATACCCCTGGGGGGCCGG
>DYRB01000106.1 GCA_020718945.1 Lamprocystis purpurea
ATTACTGACGAATCGCCAATTGATGTCGGAGCCCACTAAAAGTGTGTTGCCTAACAAGGAGTTCCGGGGACAGTTTACTTAATTCGGGAGTTCCGGGGAAGCTCCGGGGACGGGGAAAAGGGGTCGAGTCCCTTCCCCGTGAATTTCGCTAAACAACAATATCACACAGAACTGACAGGCGATGAAACCCAGCGTCTATATCGAGACATCGATTCCGAGCTTCTACTACGAAGTTCGTACCGAACCAGACAACATTGCCCGGCGCGAATGGACGCGCCTCTGGTGGAACGAACATCTTACGGCCTATGATGTATACACCAGCGAAGCCGTCATTGAGGAACTTGAGGGGGGCCCGTTCCCCGGCCAATCCGACGCACTGCGACTCATCGGAGGTTTGCCGCTGCTCGAAATCAACGAACCCATTGCAGACATCGTCGCAAACTACATCTTGCACCACGTTATGCCAAAGGATCCTGCGGGGGATGCGCTTCATCTCGCAGTTGCGTCGTACCATAAATGTGACTTTCTGGTAACTTGGAATTGTCAGCACTTGGCGAACGCGAACAAGTTCGGCCACATCCGCCGGGTCAACAACTTGCTTGGCCTATATGTCCCGGCACTCGTGACACCGCTTGAGCTAATTGGAGAATCGCAATGAAGCCAGACCCAACCATCGATTCCATTCGCGAAGTGCGCCATCAAATCTCCGTGTCCGTCGACCATGATGCCCGGAAATTGGTGGAACACTATCGTAAACTTCAGCAAAGACATCCTGAAAGACTCATTTCCCGCGCCACCGAGAATTTGCAGCACATCAACAAGAATGCTGCCTGACACAAAGGTGAAAGGACGCGGGCATGATGGATGTGTTGGAACAGAGCGCCTGCGCCGGCGGGACGGCCGTCACTCGACGACGTGGACGACACCGCGCATCTGGTGCGACTGGTCGTGGGGCTCGCAGATATAGGGATAGGTCCCGGGGCGGTCGAAGGTGCGCTCCCGGGACTCGCCGGGGAAGAAGTAGTCGCCCGGGGCCTCCCCGAGGTCCGGGAACAGGACGTTGTGGAACTGGACCTTCTCGCGGTTCTCCCAGCGCACCCGGGTCCCGACCTTGACCGTGACCTCGACGGGGTCGAAGCGGAACCCCTTGGCGACTATGACCACCGTGTCGTCGGCCAGGGCGGTGCCGGCGAGCATGGTCAGGGCCATCAAGACCAAGGCGGATCGTCTGTAAGGCATGGGGTAACTCCCGAAAGGGCGACCAGGGCGGGCCGGGGAGCAGCCCCCCGGCCGACCTGTCCTACTGAGCGGTGGCGTTGACCTCGGCGGCCGGGTCGTCCAGGCCCAGCTTGTACCCCAGCGACACGTGGTGGAACCGCGCATTGCTGTAGTCGTCATGGATGGCGAAGCCGAAGTTGTAGAGCTTGCCGGGCTCCAGGCTGATATCCCCGGGCTTGTCTGACTTGAGGGGTCGCTTCAGGGTCACTGTCCACTGCCCGGCCTCTTCGCGGATGTTGGCGGTGAACCCCTGGCCCCCGGACATCTGGCGTTCCGCCAGGACTTGGCCGTCCTGGGTGGAGCCGTCGCCGCTGTTGACCCGCAGCAGATCCATGAAGTGCCCGGCGGCCTGCTCGGCCTCCAGGGCCGCGGGGTCCTTGAGTTTGTCCCAGCCACCGAGTTTCTTGCCGAACTGGCCCTTCTCCTCCACCGCCGTGCGCGACTCCTTGATGTACTTGGTCACGCCCCCGCCCAGTTCCAGGGCCAGGCCGGCGGCCTTGGGGTCGGCGGGGTGCTCCGGCATGGAGCGCAGGTCGTGGTGGCAGGCCCCCCAGCACCCGGCCTGCGCGGCATACTCGGGAAGGTCGGTGGCCAACATCAGGGCCAGCTTGACCTTGTGATTGGGGTCCAGCTTACCGCCCTCGGCGAAGGGGACCGGGGCATGGCTGCCGTCCTCCCACTGGAAGCGCAGGTACAGGTTGTCGGCATCGTGGGTTGCCTGGACGCTGACCGGGATGGAGCCGCGCTTGCCGGGGATGGGCGTCGGCTCGGCCTTCTCGCCGGTGACCATCTTGCGGCCCATGGCCTCGGTCTCCTTGTCGTGGCAGGTGAAGCAGCGGTCCCCGGCCTTGAACGGCAGGGCCCCGCCGTGGAACTTACCCACCAGGGTCCACTCCATCGAGGTCTGGCCTGGGTAGAAGACCGTGATGCGCCGCTCGCCGGCTTTGGCCCAATCGATTCCCGCGTCCGGGGCCCCGGCGGCGGGGGGAGCCGCCGTGGCCGGCGCCGTCGCGCCGGCCACCGCCCCTTCGGGCGCCGCGGCGACTGCCGCCGGCCGTTCCGCCAGTGCCTTGGCCACCGCCTCCTCGAGGCGCTGCTGCTCGGCGGCTTTGGCTTGGGCGCGCCGCTCCCGGTCCCTCTGGACCTCGGCCTGGGCCTCGGCCTCCTTGGCCTTCTCCGCCGCCTCGGCACGCGCCATGCCATCGCGGAAGGATTGGGGTACCGCCTGGATATGGGCCGCCACCGGGGCGGACAGGGCCTCGAGTTCGTCCGCGGGCACGTCCTTGTGGACCGCATGGTGGGCGATGCCCTTGTGACAGTCGATACAGGTCCGCCCATTCTCCATGGCGAACAGGTGTTGATTGCGGGCCCGCGGCTTCTGCCGTTCCGGGTTCATGGTGTCCCAGTCGTGGCAGTTGCGACACTCGCGGGAGTCGGTCTCCTTCATCGCCTGCCAGACCCGGCGGGCCATGGTCAAACGATGCTCATTGAATTTCTCGGGCGTATCCACGGTGCCCATCAGTTTGTGCCAGATCTCGTTGCTGGCCTGGATCTTGCGCACGATCTTGTGCACCCAGGGTCGCGGGACATGGCAATCCGGACAGCCGGCGCGCACGCCGCTGCGATTGCCGTCGTGGACAGTTCCCTGATATTCGGCGAAGACGTTCTCCTTCATCTCGTGACAGGAGATGCAGAACTCCATGGTATTGGTCGCCTCCATGACGGTATTGAAACCGCCCCACAGGACGACGCCGATGACCATGAACAGGACCGCCCCGCCCAGGGTCGCGCCGAAGGCGACCTTGCGCGAGAGCAGGCTCTTGAACAGCGATTGGTGTTGCATGGGAACCCCATCGGCTCGTGCACAGTGGGCCGGTCCGGGACCGGGCAAAATCGCCTGCCCGGCCCCGCCGCATTACCTCAGTAGATGTCGTGCTGGGTGTTGTAGACGTTGAACTTGCCGGTGGGGGTGTTGATCCGGTCCTTGACCACCGATTTGACCTTGCGGGTCTTGTCGTCGATGACCACCACGGCCGCGGGATCGGTCTTGCCGCTCCACACGGAGAACCACACCTCGTCGCCGGCCTTGTTGTATTCGGCCTGCACCACGCGCTTGGTGCCCTTGGTCTCGCCCAGCTCGGCCATCTCGGCGACGTTGATGACCTCAGGACCCTTGTCCAGGTTCTTGATGTCGTATACGACCACCGACTCGGCAATTCCCTTGTCCGGATTGAGCGGGGCATCCGCCCAGAGGTTATTGGACTTGGGGTGGGTCTTGACGAAGAGGGAGCCCGAGCCGTGCATCGGCAGCTCCTCCACCACCTTCCAGGCCGCCTTGGGGTGCTTCTCCGGATCGGTACCGATCAGGGTGATGACGTCCGCCCCGAGGTGAGAGGTGGCCCACACCGGGCCGTGCTTGGGGTGCACGAAGTTGGCCCCGCGACCCGGGTGGGGCTTGGGCTTGGTGTCGACGATGGCGGCCAGCTTGCCCTCCTTGGTATCCACGGCGACGACCTGATTGGAGGCGTTGGCGGCGACCAGGAAATAGCGCTTGGTGGAGTCCCAGCCCCCGTCATGCAGGAACTTGGAGGAGTCGATGGTGACCTCCTTCAGGTTCTTGATGTCGGAGTAGTCCACCAGCTTGACCATCCCGGTCTCCTTCACGTTCACCACCCACTCCGGCTTGATGACAGAGGAGACGATGGAGGCGACGCGGGGCTCCGGGTGGTACTCGCCATCCACGGTCTGGCCGCGGGTGGAGACGATCTTCAGGGGCTTGAGCGTGTCCCCCTCGAGGATGGCGTACTGGGGCGGCCAGTAGGAGCCGACGATGGCGTACTTGTCCTCGTAGCCCTTGAACTTGGAGGTGTCCACGGAGCGGGCGTCGATCCCGGACTTCATGGTCGCCACCACTGCGGGGGTCTCCATCCACAGGTCGATCAGGCTGAGCAGCCCGTCGCGACCTATGACGTAGATATAGCGCCCGGAGGCGGACACGCGCGAGATGTGCACCGCATAGCCGGTGGGGACAATGGAGATGATCTTCTTGGTGTCGCCATCGATCAGGGCCACCTGGCCCGCATCGCGCAGGGTGACGGAGAAGACGTTGTCCAGGTTGATCTTGTTCATCTGCTTGGTCGGCCGCTTATCCGGCGGCACTATGAGCTTCCAGCTCGCCATCATGTCCTTCATGCCCCACTCCGGCGGTATCGGGGGCTGCATCTGGATATAGGTCGCCATCGCCTTGATGTCGTCCTTGCTCAGGATGTCGTTGAAGTTGACCATGCCGCCCTCGGTGCCGAGGGCGATGATCTTCTCCAGGCGGTCCTGGCCGAGCGCGAGGGTCCCACCCTCTTGGACGGTCCCGTCCGGCTTCTTCGTGGACCAGGTGGGCTCCAGGTTCTTGCCTGTCGCCCCCTTGCGCAGCACGCCGTGACAGCCCGCGCAACGCTCAAAGTAGATGGTCTTGGCCCGCTCGAATTGCTCCGGGGTCAGGGTCGGCTCGGCCGCAGCGGCCAGGCCTGAGGCCCCGGCGAGGAGCAGACTGATGGTGGCGGCAAGTGTTGCCGCCGGCAGGATGCGCGGCGGACGGGAAAGGCTCGACTGCATGGTGTGGGTCTCCGCTGATTGGGTTGGGCGGGGCGATTAGGCGTGCAGTCACCGCTGCCCGTCCTTGACCCATATCAAATTGTGGAATCCCCGTCGTCCGGGCTCGGCCACGCGGGCGTTTTCCTTAATCCAAATCAAGCTGAGGCGATGGGTCACTATCGCAGCATCCGGGGGTGGTACTTGATCGAGGTCAAATCATATCCCGGGGTTTGTCGCTAGCCTCCCCCGGCAGTCGCGACCCTGAGCCAAGGTCGGGGCAACGTCGATCTCATACCGCCTCCCTCAGGCATTAGGCATCACGCCGCCGGGTACCAGAGCCATGCGCAAGAGTATTCAGACCTTCGGCCTCTCGCTGTTCATCGTATTGGCCTTCCTGACGATAGGGATCGGCTTCCTGTTCGGCATCGACAATCCGGTGCCCTGGATCATGATAGCGGTGCTCGTCGCGCTGCCCTTTGTCCACAAGCGCATGACTGCCCGGCGCTTCGTGGAGTGGAGCGACGGATTGAGCGTGGGCATCGCCGCTATCGACGACGACCACCGCAAGCTGCTGGGGTTGATCAATAACCTCCAGACCGCGGTCTTATACCCGACCGGCGACGCCTTCGAGCGTCAGGCCCTCAAAGACCTCGTCGATTACACCAAGTACCACTTCGAGCGCGAAGAAGACCTCATGGAGCGCAATGGTTACCCGGACTTCGCCGCCCACAAGCGCCTGCACGAGGCGATGATTGCCCGGGTCGGTCAATTTCTGGAGGCCTACGAGCGCGACCGCGAGGGCACCGTGAACGAGATGACCTCCTACCTCAAGACCTGGCTCCTGGACCACATCGCCGGGACCGATCAGAAATACAGCCCCTATTTGCGCGAGAGGGGTGTGAGTTGAGTGTCCGAGTCCAGCACTGGCTACGCCTGGGTCTGCTGGGCCTGATCCCGATTCTGACCGTCGCCGCCGTGGGCTCCGCCCTGGCGCAGGACCCGGGTCCAGAGCGGGCCGCGGCCCTGCGCAACCTGCTGGTGCAGGACTGCGGCTCCTGCCACGGCCTGACCCTCAAGGGCGGCCTGGGCCCAGCCCTGCTCCCGGCGAATCTGGCCGGCAAACCGGCCGCCTGGTTGCAGGCGACCATCCTGTACGGCCGGCCGGGCACGGCCATGCCGCCCTGGCGGCCCTTCCTCAGTGATGCCGAGGCCGCCTGGCTGGCCGACACCCTGCTAAGGGGTCTGAATCCATGATTTCACGTCTGCCGATCTGCCTCCTTGCCCTTGGCGCCGCCGCGGCCTGGGCCGCCGAGCCCCTGCGCGGCACGGGCGACCTGGGCCTGGTCATAGAGCGCGCCCGGGGCAGCGTCCAGGTCATCGAGACCAGTACCGACACGGCCTTGGGAACCGTCGAGGGGCTGGGCGACCTGTCCCATGCCTCCGCCGTCTTCTCCCGGGACCAGCGCTTCGCCTACGTCTTCGGCCGTGACGGCGGTCTGTCTAAGGTGGACCTGCTCACCCGCACCCTGACCGCCCGGGTGGTCCAGGCCGGCAACAGCATCGGCGGGGCCATCTCCCAGGACGGGCGCCTGGTGGCAGTCTCCAACTACGAGCCCGGTGGGGTGCGGGTCTTCGACGCCGCTACCCTGGCCCAGGTGGCCGACATCCCGGCCGCCTACGGAGAGGGCCCGGATGCCGGCAAGCTCTCCAAGGTCATCGGCCTGGTGGACGCCCCAGGGCAGCGCTTCGTCTTCAGCCTCTGGGATGCCGGCGAGATCTGGGTCGCGGACCTGAGCGACCCGACCCGGCCCCAGGTACGCCGCTTCAAGGACATAGGCCGCCAGCCCTACGACGCCCTGATCACCCCGGACGGGCGCTACTACATCGCCGGGCTCTTCGGCGAGGACGGCCTGGCCCTGCTCGACCTCTGGGACCTGGACGCCGGGGTGCGGCGCATCCTCCCCAGCTACGGCCAGGGGGGCAACAAGCTCCCCGTCTACAAGATGCCCCACCTGGACGGCTGGGCCATCGCCGGGGACCGCGCCTTTGTCCCCGCGGTGGGCGCCCATCAGGTCCTGGTGATCGACACCCGCACCTGGGCGGAGGTCGGGCGCATCGAGGTCCTGGGTCAGCCGGTCTTCGTCCGGGTCCGCCCCGACGGGCGCCAGGTCTGGGTCAACTTCGCCCTGCCGGACAACGGCCAGGTCCAGGTGATCGATACCAAGGACCTGCGCATAGTCCAGACCCTGAACCCGGGTCCCGGGGTGTTGCACCTGGAGTTCGAGCCCAAGGGCGGGGCTGTGTGGGTCTCGGTGCGCGATGCCGACCGGGTGGAGGTCTACGACACCGCGACCTTCGCCCGCACCGCCACAGTGCCCGCGGACAAGCCCAGCGGCATCTTCCTCACCGACCGCGCCGGGCGGATCGGGCTATGAGCGGCGAGGCCCTGTGCCTGGACGCCATTGACCGGCGGCTGCTGAACGACTTCCAGCAGGGCTTCCCGCTGTCGGCCAGGCCCTATGCCGAGATCGGGGCGCACCTGGGGATCGGCGAGGCCGAGGTCCTGTCCCGCCTGGCCCGGCTCAGCGCCGCCGGGGCCGTGAGCCGGGTCGGGCCCGTGCTGGCACCCAAGCGCGTCGGGGTCAGCACCTTGGCGGCCATGGCCGTGCCCCCGGGGCGGCTGGAGGCGGTGGCCGACCGGGTCAGCGCCTACCCGGAGGTCAACCACAACTACGAGCGGGAACACCGCTTGAACCTGTGGTTCGTCGTTACCGCCAAGGACCAGGCACGCCTCGCCGAGGTCCTGGGGGAGATCGCCCTGACCACCGGCCTGGAGGTCCTCGACCTGCCCATGATCGAGGAATACCACATCGACCTGGGGTTCCCACTGCAATGGTCCTGAACCGTTCCCCTGATCCAACCGACCTCGCCCTGCTCGACGCCATCGCCGCTGGGCTGCCCCTCGACCCCCACCCCTATGCCCGCGTCGGGGAAGGGCTCGGCCTGACCGAGACCCAGGTCCGCGAGCGCCTGGGGCGCCTCCTGGCGGAGGGGACCATACGCCGCCTGGGTGTGGTGGTGCGCCACCAGGAATTGGGCTACAAGGCCAACGCCATGGTCGTTTGGGCCCTACCGGAGGACCGGGTGACGGAGCTGGGCCAGCGCATTGGGGCCCTGCCCTTCGTCACCCTGAGCTATCGCCGCCCACCCCGCCCGGGCTGGCCCTACAGCCTGTTCACCATGATCCACGGCCGCGACCGCGACGCCGTCCTGGCCCAGGTGGACCGCATCAAGGAACACTGCGGCCTCCAGGAGGTCGAGAGCGCGATCCTGTTCAGCGGCCGGCGCTTCAAGCAGCGCGGGGCAAGCTATGGGCAGACTCGGTCGGGAGCGGCTCAGGAGCGGGGGCTGGAGGACCTGGGGCACGCAGGGGCGGCAGTCGCCAAGCTGCGGGGCGTCGAGTGGCCGAAGCACGCCGGGGGGGCGACGCCACCGGCGCCTTGACCAACCAATTTTGCCAAACCCCCCCAGGCCCCTACCCGTACACCTCGTCGTGGGACCCGATGTCGAGCAATACGATCTCGCGCTCGGTGATCTGTAGGGTCA
>DYRB01000107.1 GCA_020718945.1 Lamprocystis purpurea
ACCAGGCCGCAGCACAGGCCCCACTTGGTCCCGGCGGAGGAGATGAACTGGTCTATCACCACCTGGGCCCCGTTGGCGAAGTCGCCGAACTGGGCCTCCCACAGCACCAGGGTGTTCGGCTCGGCGGTGGCGTAGCCGTACTCGAAGGCGAGCACCGCCTCCTCGGACAGGACCGAGTCGATGGAGACGAACTCCGCCTGGTGGGCCCCCAGGTGCTGGAGCGGGGTGTAGGCGGCGCCGTCGGCCTGGTTGTGGACTACCGCATGGCGGTGGACGAAGGTCCCGCGCCCACAGTCCTGGCCGGACAGGCGCACCGGGTAGCCGGCGTCCACCAGGGTGGCGTAGGCCAGGTTCTCGGCGAAGCCCCAGTCCGCCATCTGGTCCCCGGCGGCCATCTTGGCCCGCTCGGACCAGACCTTGGCGACCCGCTGGTGCAGTTCGAAGCCGGCGGGCACCTCCAGCATCCGCGCCCCCAGGGCGCGCAGCTTGCCGGGCTCCACCCCGGTGTCCACCTGCTGGTCCCATTCGGTGCCGTTGAAGGACTTCCAGTCCACCTTGTAGGCATTCTCCAGGCCGCACACCATGGGGCGCCCTATGGGCTCGCCGCGCTCGATGGCGTTGCGGTAGTCCTGGGCCAGGCGCTGGACCTCGGCGCGACTCATCAGCCCGGCCTCGACCAGGTGCTCGCCATAGAGGGCCCGGGCCGTGGGGTGGGCGCGGATCTTCTTGTACATCATGGGCTGGGTCACCGCGGGCTCGTCGGCCTCGTTGTGGCCCAGGCGGCGGTAGCAGACCAGGTCGATGACCACGTCCTTGCGGAACTGGTTGCGGAAATCCAGGGCCATGCGGGTGACGAAAATGACCGCCTCGGGGTCGTCGCCATTGACGTGGAAGACCGGGGCCTGGACCATCTTGGCCACGTCGGTGCAGTACAGGGTGGAGCGGGTATCCAGCGGGTTGCTGGTGGTGAAGCCGATCTGGTTGTTGATGACCACATGCACTGTCCCGCCGGTGGCGAAGCCGCGCACCTGGGACAGGTTGAAGGTCTCCATCACCACGCCCTGACCGGCCACGGCCGCGTCACCATGGATGACGATGGGCATCACCTGCTCGCCGGCGCGGTCGTGGCGGCGGTCCTGGCGGGCGCGCACCGAGCCCTCGATGACGGGACCTATGATCTCCAGGTGGGAGGGGTTGAAACCCAGGGCCAGGTGGACCAGGCCCCCGGGGGTGTCCAGGTCGCTGGCGAAGCCCAGATGGTACTTCACGTCGCCTGCGACCTGGCGCCAGTTGTGCTGGAAGCGCCCCTCGAACTCGCCGAAGATGTCCTGGGGCGGCTTGCCGAGGATGTTGGTGAGTACATTGAGCCGGCCACGGTGGGCCATGCCGATGACGATCTCCTTCATGCCCTTGCGCCCGGCCCGCTGGATCAGCTCGTCGAGCAGCGGAATCAGGGCCTCGCCGCCCTCCAGGGAGAAGCGCTTCTGGCCCACATAGCGGGTGTGGAGATAGGTCTCGAACCCCTCGGCGGCGGTCAGCAGCATGAGCAACCAGCGGCGGTCCTCCGGCTCCAGCTCCGGGCGGGCCCGGTAGCCCTCCAGGCGCTTCTGGATCCAGCGCTTCTCCTGGGTGCTGGTGATGTGCATGTACTCGGAGCCGACCTTGCGGCAGTAGATGTCCCTCACCAGGTCCAGGATGTCGCCCAGGCGCATGCGGTCCGGGGCATAGAGGGAGCCGGTGTGGAAGACTTGATCCATGTCCGCCGGCTCCAGGCCGTGGTAGCTTGGGTCCAGGTCGGCGATGACCGGCCGCTCGCGAAGCCGGATGGGGTCCAGGTCGGCGTTCTGGTGGCCCCGGTAGCGGAAGGTGTTGATCAGCCGCAGCACCGCCGACTGCTTCTCCGCCGCCGCCGGCTCCAGGTGGCTGGTGCGCCGCGCCGTCGGGCGGGTGCGGCTCTCGGTGGCCAGGCGCAGGAAATTCTCCCGCACCGGGGCGTGGGGGACCTCGTTGGCCGCATCCAGGCGGATGGCGTCGAAGCGCCTGCGCCAGGCCAGGTCCACGCTCTCGGGGTCCTTGAGGTAGCGCTCGTAGAGGTCCTCGATGAAGTCGGCGTTGCCGCCGTACAGGGCGGTGGAACTACGGAACAGCTCGAGGAGGGCGCTCATGATGTGGCGTTCGGCAATCTCTCGCGTGGCAGTCTAGGATGCGACAATCGAGCGCACTGTATAGCACAACGCTCGGGCAATTCTTCAATAGAGCAACCGCTGGGGGGGCAATACTCGATGGGACCGGGACAGCTTGGGGGGTGCCGCGCCGGGGCGCGGTGGGGGGCCGCGGCGTGAGCCTATCCGCAGACATTGCCCGCGGCCCCATGGGCGGCAGCTACCGCAAGGTCGAACTGGCGCGCATGGAGGCCGATGTCGCCTACTTCCAGGCCCGCCTGGAGCTGATCGGCGAGCCCAGCACCGCCAACCAGAACGCCCAGCGCAAGGCCTTCAAGCACCTGTACAAGAAGCTCTCCAGCCAGGTGGCCGTGGAGAAACAGGTGCACGCCAAGGCCTTCTCGGTGGAGGGGCTGTTCGACGGCTAGGGTCCGCCGTGTGGACCGCGGATACGGGATAGTGGCGCCCCCGACAGGATTCGAACCTGTGACCTCACCCTTAGGAGGGGTGCGCTCTATCCATCTGAGCTACGGGGGCCTGGGAAGGGGCGTGAGTGTAGCCCAAGCCCCGGGTCCTTGTCAGGCGCCGCGGATCACCCGGTGGGAGCGGCTTCAGCCGCGGCGGAACAACGTCCGGAGCCGCCGCGGGGGAAGGGCCTGGGCCTCGGGGCTGACCCTTCGCGGGTAATGCCGCTCCCACCAGGAAACGGCCGCTGAACACCCGGCGAGACGCCGGGTGACCCAGTGGCCGGCCGGAGGCCGGCGGTCCGCCTCTTGACAGTAGGGCCCGCTACGGGGATCTTGCCCCGCCTGATGTGAATACCCTGGAGCCCGTCCTGCCATGACCGACCAAGCCATCACCGATGTCGCCGCCTATATGAAGGACCTGGGGGCCCGCGCCCGCAGCGCCGCCCGCGCCCTGGCCAGGGCGGAGACCGCGGCCAAGGACGCGGCCCTGCTGGCCATGGTCGAGGCCCTGGACCTCAGCCGAGCGGAGATCGCCGCCGCCAACGCCGAGGACCTGGCCGCCGGGGCGGCCAAGGGCCTGGACGCGGCCATGCTCGACCGCCTGGAACTGACCCCGGGCCGGGTCGATGCCATGCTGGAGGGCCTGCGTCAGATCGCCGCCCTGCCGGACCCCATCGGGGCCATCACCGACCTGAACTACCGCCCTTCTGGCATCCAGGTGGGGCGTATGCGGGTCCCCCTGGGGGTGGTCGGCATCATCTACGAGTCGCGGCCCAATGTGACTGCCGACGCCGCTGGGCTTTGCCTCAAGTCCGGCAACGCCACTGTGCTGCGCGGGGGCTCGGAGGCGATCCGCTCCAACCAGGCCATAGCCGCCTGCATCCGCACCGGGCTCATGGCCGCCGGGCTGCCGGCGGACGGGGTCCAGGTGGTGGCGACCACGGACCGCGCCGCGGTGGGGGCCATGATCACTATGCCGGAGTCCATCGACGTGATCATCCCGCGGGGCGGCAAGGGCCTGATCGAGCGCATCAGCCGGGACGCCCGGGTGCCGGTGATCAAGCATCTGGACGGTATCTGCCACATCTACATCGACGACAAGGCGGACCTGGACAAGGCGTTGCGGGTGACCATGAACGCCAAGACCCAGCGCTACGGGACCTGCAACACCCTGGAGACCCTGCTGGTGGACGAGGGGGTGGCGCATGCCATACTGCCGAGCCTGGGGGCGGCCCTGTCCGAGAAGGGCGTGGAACTGCGCGGCTGCGAGCGTACCTGCGCCTTGCTGCCCCAGGCGGTGGCGGCGACCGCCGAGGATTGGGACACCGAGTACCTGGCCCCCATCCTGTCCATCCGGGTGGTGGCGGGGCTGGACCAGGCCATGGACCACATCGCCGCCCACGGCTCGGCCCACACCGATGCCATCATCACCGAGGACTACAGCCGGGCCCGGCGCTTCCTGCGTGAGGTGGATTCCAGTTCGGTCATGGTCAACGCCTCGACCCGCTTCGCCGACGGCTTCGAGTACGGCCTGGGGGCGGAGATCGGCATCAGCACGGACAAGTTCCACGCCCGGGGCCCGGTGGGGCTGGAGGGGCTGACCTCGGTGAAATTCGTGGTCCTGGGCAATGGCGAGGTGCGGGGCTAAACCCGGCGCCGCAGCAGTTCCAAATCTGGATGCTAGACCGGTGCCTGTGGGAGCGGCGCCTTGTCGCGACTGAGCCGTGTGCTGGCCACTGGGCTCGCTGCGCTTCGCCCAGTCGCGCCGAGGCGGCGCTCCCACAGTGCTTCCGGCCGCGGTGTGAAGCCCTGGTCTCGAACTTGGAATTGCCGCTGGCGGCGGGTCCAGGTTACTTCCCGGGGCCTTTTCTGCTAGATTTTCGTCCAACCCCTGACCAGCCCCCCAGCCGAGAGACTTGCGCCTGACCCCTGCCTTCGCCCGAGCCCGACCGACCCCGGCCCCAGCCTGGCCCTGGGTCTGCGCGGGATGCGGTTCCCCGGCACCCGGCGGCAAGCCATGATCGGCGTCCTCGGCGGCACCTTCGATCCCATCCACCTCGGTCACCTCCGCCCTGCCCTCGATTGCCTCCAGTCCCTGGGCCTGGACCAGGTGCGGTTGATCCCGTTGCGGGTCGCGGTCCACCGCCCCCAGCCCAAGGCCCCGGCGCGGCTGCGCCTGGCCATGGTCCAGGCGGCGGTGGCCGGGAGTCGGGGGCTGGTGGCGGACGGGCGGGAGCTGGAGCGGGCCGGGGCCTCCTATACCTTCGATACCCTGAGTGCCCTGCGCGCGGAGCTGGGGCCTGAACTGCCCATCTGTCTGCTGGTGGGGGCCGACGCCTTCAACGGCTTCCTGACCTGGCACCGCCCGGCAGACATCCTGACCCTGGTCCATTTGGTGGTGATGCAGCGACCCGGGGCCCCGGGGCCCGAGGACCCCAAGCTGCGCGACTGGGTGGCGGAGCGCGGCTGCGATGACCCCGCCGAACTGCGCCGCAGCCCCGGCGGGTGCATCCTGCACAAGCGGGTGACCCAACTCGGTATCTCCTCCAGCGAGATCCGCGCCCTGATCGCCAACCGGCGCAGCCCCCGCTACCTGGTCCCGGACCCGGTGCTGGAGATCATCGAACGTGAGGGCCTGTACCTGAGCACAGCGGGCCGACCCGACATTTTTCCCATCCCGGACGCACCGCGCCCGGCACAACCCGAGGCAGAAGAGATCCTATGCAGCTTGAACAACTGAAGGCGCTGGTACTTGAGACCCTGGACGACATGAAGGCCCGCGACGTGACCCTGATGGACGTGCGCGGCAAGACCCCGGTGACCGACTACATGGTGGTGGCCTCCGGCACCTCAGACCGCCACGTCAAGGCCATCGCCGAGACCGTGGCCTTCCGCGCCAAGGACGCCGGCGAGGCGCCCCTGGGCACCGAGGGGGTGAGCGAGGGCGAATGGGCCCTGGTCGATCTCAACGGGGTGGTGGTCCACGTCATGCTGCCCAAGGTGCGGGACTTCTACGCCCTGGAGCGGTTGTGGGGTGCCCCCGCCGAGGTGGCGGCCCGGGCCGCGGCGGTCGCACCGGTTTGAATCGGATCGGCCGTCTCCCTAGGGCCTGATCGGCTGCCTGGTACCGGGAGGGCACCTTGGACCGCTTCGACCGCATCTTCGAACTCAACCGCATCCTTCAGGCGGCGCGCCAGCCCGTGTCGCGGGCCCGGCTGGAGGCGGAGCTGGAGTGCTCCCGGGCCACGGTCAAGCGCATCATCGAGGACATGCGCCTGTACCTCAACGCCCCCATCATCTATGACCCGGAGCGCAACGGCTACCGCTATGACCAGGCCGAGGGCATGTACGAGCTCCCCGGGCTCTGGTTCAACGCCTCGGAGCTGCACGCCCTGCTCTCGGTCCAGCAGTTGCTGGCCGAGGTCCAGCCGGGGCTCCTCGATCCCCTGCTCAAACCGCTGAACAAGCGCATCGCCGGCCTGCTCGACCTCCAGCAGGTCGGCCCCGACGGGCTGACGGCGCGCATCCGGGTACTCCAGGCGGCGGGGCGCCAGGGCGGGGACTGCTTCCCCGCCGTGGCCGGTGCCCTGGCCCAGCGCCGTCGCATCCGGTTGCGCTACTTCAATCGCGGCGACGATGCGCGCAGCGAGCGGGTGGTCTCCCCCCAGCGCCTGACCTATTACCGGGACAACTGGTACCTGGACGCCTGGTGCCACCTGCGCGACGGGCTGCGCACCTTCGCCCTGGACGCCTGCGAGGCGGCCCGGGCCCTGGACGAGCCGGCCCTGGATGTACCCGAGGACCGGCTCGATGCCCACTATGCCGACTCCTACGGGATCTTCGCCGGGGCCCCGGATCGGGTCGCGGTGCTGCGCTTCGCCGCGCGGCGGGCCCGCTGGGTGGCCAAGGAGCGCTGGCATCGGGACCAGGAGGGCCGGACCCTGGACGACGGCCGCTACGAGCTGCGCGTCCCCTATAGCAACACCCCGGAGCTGCTCATGGACATCCTGAAATACGGCCCGGACGTGGAGGTCGTGGCCCCGGCGGAGTTGCGTGCCGAGGTGGCGGCCCGACTGGCGGCGGCCCTTGCCCTGTACGCGGAGGCCCCATGACCGCCGCGGCCACCGTCACCCTGATCGCCGCCCTGGCCCGCAACCGGGTCATAGGCCGGGACAATCGGCTCCCCTGGCACCTCCCCGCGGACCTGGCCCATTTCAAGCGTCTGACCCTGGACAAGCCCATCATCATGGGTCGGCGCACCTGGGAATCCCTGCCGGGGCTGCTGCCGCGCCGCACCCACATCGTGGTCAGCCGCGACCCCGGTTTCCGGGCCCCGGGGGCCCTGGTGGCCGTGTCGCCCGAGGCGGCCATCGCCGCCGCTGGGGTCGTCCCGGAGGTCATGGTGGTGGGCGGGGCAGCCCTCTATGCGGTCCTGTTGCCGCGGGCGACGCGCATGGAGCTGACCCTGGTGGGGGCTAAGCCGGAGGGGGATGCCTGGTTCCCGGAGTGGGACCCGGCGCAGTGGCAGGAGGTCGGCCGGGTGCATCGTCCCTGGGATGCGCGGAATGCCTACGATCTGACCTTCCTGAGCCTGGAGCGGGTCAACCTGGAGAGAACAATTCGGCCGCAAATTACGCAAATAAACGCGAATGGGCCGGTCGGTTAGGCAGAATCTGCGGGGCACCCGCGGGGTGAACCGGAGACCGACACCAACGCCTTGTTTATTTGCGTCTATTTGCGTTCGTTTGCGGCTTGACCCCTGTCCTTGGGGATCTCGGTCCGCACAGCGGACCCTACCGCCGACCCTGACCCGCTGGGCCTAGCCCGGTAACTTGGGCCGCCGAAATGCTGGGCACTCGACCTCGTAGCGCTTGATCTCCTTCTTGCGGCGGATGCGGATAGCGGTGAGGTGGCCGCCCCAGAGGCAGCCGGTGTCCAGGGACCAGACGTTGTCCTCGGCCAGCCACTTCAGGGTGGACCAGTGCCCGAAGACGATGCGCTCGCCCCGGCTGGCCCGCCAGGGGATGCGAAACCAGGGCAGGGCCTGCGGCGGTTGGGTCCCGGGGTGGCCCTTGGCGGTCAGGTCCAGGCGCCCCTGGGGGTCGCAATAGCGCATGCGGGTCAGGCAGTTGGTGATGAACCTCAAGCGCTCCATGCCGCTCAGCTCCGGCGACCAGAGGGACGGCTCATCGCCGTACATGCCGGCGAGGAAGTCCCGATAGTCGGGCCCCCGCAGTACCGCCTCCAGCTCCCCGGCGCAGGCCAGGGCCTGGGCCAGGTCCCACTGGGGCGGCAGCCCGGCGTGGACCATCGAGAAGCCCTTGTCCGGGTCATGGTGCATGAGCGGACGTCCGCGCAGCCAGGCGAGCAGTTCGTCCCGGTCCGGGGCGGTCAGGATGTCGTCCAGGTTGTCCTTGCGGGTATTGCGGGTCTCGCCCTCGGCGCGGGCCAGCAGATGCAGGTCATGGTTGCCCAGCACCACTAGGGCGCCCTGACCCAGGGACTTGACGAAGCGCAGGCAGGCCAGGGAATCGGGTCCGCGGTTGACCAGGTCGCCGACGAACCAGAGCCGGTCCTTGGCGGGGTCGAAGTCGATGCGGTCGAGCAACCGGCGCAGGGGCTCGTAACAACCCTGGAGGTCGCCGATGACATAGGTCGCCATGGTGCCTAGGAGCCTGTCGGACTTAGGGGGATCGACGCGAGGGAGTGGGAGAGCGAGGTCATTTCTTTCCGGATTTGAGGCGCATAGTGGGCTCTATGTAACGAGAAGCCGGGGAGAAAGGGGCCGTTGTTCCGCTTCCGCAGCCGATTCATCCTAAGTCC
>DYRB01000108.1 GCA_020718945.1 Lamprocystis purpurea
TGATGGCCCCGAGGCCTGGGCGGCGATGGTGGAGAACCTGCGCCGCGCCGAGCGAGCGCTCGGGCGGACCTGTCGGGTCGATATGGACCTGGCGGGGCCGAAGCTGCGCACCGGGGCCTTGCGTGCCGGCGGTCGGGTGCAGCGGCTCGCCCCTGACCGGGATTGCTTCGGCCGTCTGACGCGGCCCGGCCGCGTGTGGCTTACCGCGGCCGAGGCGGTCGAGCCCACCCCGGCGGACCTGCGTCTGCGGCTGGTGATCGGCGGCGGACTGCTGGGCAGGATCGCCCTAGGCGACCGGCTCGAGCTGACCGACGCCCGCGGCCAGGGGCATCACCTGACGGTGCTTGAGGCCCACGACGCCTCCTGGGTGGCCGGGATCGAAGCCACCGCCTATGTGGAGGAGGGCACCGCGGTCGCCGCCCTGCGCGACGGTGCTTGCATCGGTACCGGTGTCATCACCCAGGTGCCGGAGGTCGTCCCGCCCATCGCCTTGGCCGTCGATGACCTACTGATCCTCACCCGCGCCGAGGAACCGGGCCATGGGGCCGAGCGCGCCGCGGACGGCACCCTCAGCGCCCCGGCTCAGGTCCACTGCACCTTGGAGGCGGCCTTCGAGTCCGCTCGACCCGGACAGGCGGTCTGGTTCGACGACGGCAAGATCGGTGGGGTGGTGACCGCCAACGATGGCGAACGGATCACCGTGCGCATCACCCAGACCGGACCCAAGGGGGCCAAGCTACGCGCCGAGAAGGGCATCAACTTTCCCGACACCCGGCTGGCCATGTCCGCCCTCACTGCCAAGGACTTGGCCGATCTGCCGGAGGTCGCAGGCCTGGCCGACATGGTCGCGCTGTCATTCGTGCGCTCACCCGAGGATGTGGCGCAACTGCATGTCGAGCTGGACCGGCTGGGGGCGCAGCACCCGGGGGTGGTGCTCAAGATCGAGAACCGGCAGGCGTTCGAGAACCTGCCGCGCATCCTGCTCGCGAGCCTGCGGCGCCCCCCGGTCGGGGTCATGATCGCGCGGGGCGACCTGGCGGTGGAGGTGGGTTTCGAGCGGCTCTCCGAGGTCCAGCAGGAGATCCTGTGGCTGTGCGAGGCGGCCCATGTACCGGTGATCTGGGCCACCCAGATCCTGGAGGGCATGGCCAAGAAGGGTGCCCCCTCCCGCGCCGAGGTCTCGGACGCGGGCATGAGCATCATGGCCGAATGCGCCATGCTCAACAAAGGGCCCAAGATTGTCGAGACGGTGCGCTTCCTCGATGGCATCATCGACCGCATGGACGAGCACTACATCAAGCAGCGGGCCACCCTGCGCCGTTTGGCGGTGGCCGACTTGGCCTAGTCAAGGCTTGCAAGCCTCGGCTCTTCGGCGCCGAGGGTGCGACCTCCAATCCCTGGGGCGGCAAGGGGCTGCCGACCGGCGTTCTGATTGATCGCCACGGGGCCCTGCGCTACCTGGGTCTAGGGCCGCTGGAATGGGACTGGGCCGAGGCGGTGGCGGTGGAGGCCCTGTTGGGGGAGTCGGCGCCCTAAGGACTCAGGGCGGGGTGTGGACATTATCGCTGGCGTCTCGTAGGCTCAGGGCGAATCTACGCATAGTAACGACCGCCACCATGACACTTGCCATCAATCTGAACCAAGCGATCTTCGCCCTGACCGACGCCCTCGACTTGGTCGGGATAGACGAGGTGCGCCACGGCAAGCGAGTCGGGTACATGGCCTTTCGCTGCGCCGAGGTCATGGGCCTGGGCAAGGTCCAGCGGGAACGCCTGTTCCACATCGGCATGCTGCACGACTGCGGTGTCTCCTCCAGCCGGGTGCACGGCCACCTCGTCGCCGAGATGCAATGGGAGCATGCCCAGGCCCATGCGGTGGAGGGGGCGGACCTGATGGCCTCCTTTCCCCCGTTCAGCGGTTTTGCCGAGGTCATCCGCTACCACCATGTGCCCTGGCGGGACCTGGAGCGCATGGACTACCTGAGCCCGGAGGTGCGCCGGGATGCCAACCTGATCTTCATGGCTGATCGGGTGGACGTTATCGGGGCCCAGTACAGAGGCCTGGACCTGCTTGATCGCGCCGAGGCCATCAAGGGCAAGTTGGCGAGCTATGCCGGTACCCTGTTCGCGCCGGAACTGGTGGGGGTGTTCAAGCGGGCGGCCCGCTCCGAGGCCTTCTGGATGATGCTTGAGGCCCCCCACCTGGACAAGTTCCTCATGGACATGAACCGCTTCACCACCCCGGAGCAAATCTCCTTCGAGACGGTCAAGCATCTGGCGCGGCTGTTCTCGCGCATCGTCGATGCCAAGAGTCCCTTCACCTACCAGCACTCCATCGGCGTCGCCCAGCTTGCGCGCTACTTGGCCCAACGCACGGGGCTCGATGACGACACCCAGGACAAGATCGAGGTCGCCGGGCTGCTGCACGACCTGGGCAAGTTGCGTATCCCCGACGAGGTCCTGGACAAGCCAGGCAAGCTCGATCCCCGGGAGTTACAGGTGATGCGGTGCCACAGCTTCGAGACCTACCAGGTCCTGCGCGGCATCGGCGGCTTCGAGGACATAGCCCGGTGGGCCGCCTACCACCACGAGACCCTGGACGGGGAGGGCTATCCCTTCCATCGCCAGGGCATGGACCTGAGCATCGAGGCGCGTATTGTGGCTGTGGCCGACGTGTTCCAGGCCCTGGCCCAGAACCGGCCCTATCGCCCCGCCATGTCCGTGGAGCGGATCATCGAAATCCTCAGGGACCTGGCCGGGCGCGGGCGTCTGGACCCGGAAGTGGTGGCCCTGGTGGTCACCGACGCGGAGCCATGCCTGCACTGGGCCACCAAGCCCGTGGGGGCCAACGGCGCCTTCGCCGGTCGCTACGGGCGCCCCAAGGACGCCGTACCGGCCACCCCATTGCGCCTGATGCGGCGGCCGGGCTGAGGTATCGATCAGCCGCAAATGAATGCAAATTAACCCAAATGGATCAGTGGGGTAGGCGCGGATAGGGACTGCCCCGAGGGTTGGTCCGATTCCCGCCCCAGGCCCGGGATCATTTGCGTCCATTTTGCGTTCATTTGCGGCAAGAGTTTTCTTCTCCGCTCCTAGTCACTCACCGGCAGCGGGCCACCCCAGCCGCTCAGCCAGGGCGGAACTGCGCCGCACCCGGGCCCGACAGCCGGCAACGAAGGCCGCGGGGTTCCCCTGGAGGGTGACCGCTTTTCGGGCCCTGGTGATGCCGGTGTAGATCAGTTCCCGGGTGACCACAGGGCTCTCCACCGGCGGCAGCACCAGGTAGACGGCATCGAACTCCGACCCCTGGCTCTTGTGCACCGTCAGGGCATAGGCCGGGACATGCTGGGGGAGTTGCCGCAGGGACACGCTGCGCGGGGCCCCCTCGGCCAGGGGGAACCAGGCCCGCAGGGCGCCGTCGGCATCGGGCCAGAGCAGACCTATGTCGCCGTTGAACAACCCCACCTCGTAGTCGTTCACCGACACCATGACCGGCTTACCCCGGTACTCGTCCCCCCCGGCGATGAGCCCGACGGCCTGGAGCCGAGCGGCTATGCCCTGGTTGATGACCTCCACGCCGAAGGGCCCGCGGTGCAGGGCGGCCAGGACCCTGGCCTCAATGAGTCGCTCCAGGGCCGCGCTGACATCGGTCTCGCCGAGGTATCCGGCATAGCGCCTCTGGGCCCAATCCAGGCAGCCAGGGCCCAGGTCGCCCCCCGCGGTCTCCCGCCAGGTCACCTCGCCCCCGGCCCGGGCCAGGTCCAGGGCCGTCTCGCCGTCGCCGCCATTCACCGCCTTGGCCAGGGCGCCTATGCCCCCAGCGGCGTCGAAGCGGTAGCTGCGGCGCAGCAGCCCCACGGCGTCCGCCGCCGGCGATGCGTCCCCGGCGATGGGCAGGGCCCCCGGCGGCGCCGCCCCGACCTGCTCCAGCAGGGCGACCTGGGCCTGCGAGTAGGCGATGTCCCGCCCATGGCCGGTGATGTCGCCGAGCACATTGCCGGCCTCCACCGAGGCGAGCTGATCGCGGTCGCCCAACAGGATCAGGCGGGCGGCGGCGGGCAGGGCGTCCAGCAGCCGGGCCATGAGGGGCAGGTCGAGCATGGACGCCTCGTCCACCACCAGGCAGTCCAGGGGTAAGGGGTTGGCCGCCCGGTGGCGTGGCAGGTCCCCGTGGCCCATACCCAGCAGCCGGTGGATGGTGCTCGCCTCCTCGGGGATGCGGGGCAATATGTCGGCGCAGCCGGTCAGGGCCCCCTTGCGCCCGCGCACCGACTCGGCCAGGCGGGCGGCGGCCTTGCCGGTGGGGGCGGCCAGGGCGATGCGCAGCCCCGGGTCCTGCCCCAGCAGCAGGGCCAGGACCTGGACCACGGTGGTGGTCTTGCCCGTCCCGGGCCCGCCTGAGATCACCGCGAAGCGCCGGCTGGCGGCGATGGCCGCGGCCACTCGCTGCCAGTCGGGCTCGCCCGGGGTGGGTGGGGGGAACAGCCGGTCCAGCCCCTCAGAGAGGCGCCCGGTATCGAGGCCCTGGGCCTGAGCCATGCGTCCCTGGAGGGCCTGGGTAACCCGGTCCTCGTAATGCCAGAACTTGCCCAGGTAGAGCCGCTCCCCGGCCAGGATCAGGGGCTCAGGGCCCCCGGGGCCACCGACCCAGGGGGAGGCGGCGAGCCCTGCCAGCCAGTCGCCCAGGGCTGGGGCCCGGGGCAGGGCAGCGGGCCCGGCGGGGCCGGGTCCCGGGTCCTCGAACAGGGGCCGCCCTGCCAGGCTCGCCAGGTCCAGGCACACATCCCCGGCCAGGTTGCGCAGGCTGGCCAGGGCCGCGCTGACCGCCAGCAGGCCGTCGGGGGGCGCCCCGGCCCCCCGGGTGACAAAGCGGGCGAAGTAGTAACAGAGCGGCGGCAGGCGCCCGGTCTCCATCAGGTCGCGCAAGTTCGGGTCAGACATGGGCAAAGACCTCCCTATCCAGGGTTGCGACCAGGCCCGGGTCCGGGCGCAGGGCATAGACCCCGGTGCCGGGGGCATGGCCCGGGTGCATGCCGCGCAGGAACAGGTACAGGACCCCGCCGAAGTGGGACCCGTAGGCATAGCCCGGCAGCCGTGCGACTAGGTAGCGGTGCAGGGCCAGGGTGTAGACCAGGGCCTGGAGGTCGTAGCGGTGGCCGTGCACCGCATCCAGGAGACGCCCCTGGGCATAGTCAGCCGGGCTGGGACCCAGGTAATTGCTCTTGTAGTCGGCGATGTACCAGAGCCCCTGGTGCTCGAACACCAGGTCAATGACCCCGGTGACCATACCGGCGAAGGGCTCGGCCCCCAGGGGCGGCAGGTCGCCGCCGGCCGCCCGCAGACACTGGTCCAGGGCTGCCGGGTCCACCCGGGCGGTGGCGAAGTCGAAGGCCAGCTCGCTCAGGCGTCGCTGCGGGTCTATGCGCGCCAGGGTCAGGCGGTTGCCGTCCAGGGGCGTGGCCACCACGCGCTCCAGCCAGGCCGCCGCGTCGGCCCCCCAGAGGTCATGGTCCAGGCCGAAGCGGGCGGCGATCCGGGCGCTCTCCGCCAGGGCCTGGGGCCCGACCTCCGCACGGAAGTCGATGCGCTCCAGCAGGGCATGGAGGTAGGACCCCGCTTGCGTCCCCGCTGGGAAGCGCATGGCTGGGTCCGTGGCCGCCGGGTCCCTGGGCTGGGTGGGGCCCGGGTGGACGTTGCGGGTCAGCTCCGAGAAGCTGGTGATACGCCAATCCCGGGGCACAGGCCGGGACAGACGCCGTTGGGTCAGGTCCGCACCCGGGGCCTCGGCGGGGATGGGCGCCACGGCCTCGGGCACAGGGATGGGCAGGACCCTCAGGGTCCCGCCCGCGGCCTGCGCCAGGGCGTCCAGGTCCGGTTGCAGGTCGGGCAGGTCGGCAAAGGCGTCCGGGCCTGTCTCAAGCAGGCCGTTGGGGTCCTGATGGGGGTGGAGCAGCCAGCCCAGGGCGGTCTGCCCGGCGTGGCCGTCCTTGCTGCCGACCCGCCCCCAGGCGAGATACAGGGCGCTGCGGGCCCGGGTCAGGGCTACATACACCAGGCGCAGGTCCTCGGCCAGGCGCTCGCGCTCTGCCAGGCGCAGGTGGGCCTCGATCTCGTCGGAGCCGGCGTCCAGGCAGGGCTTTAGCCCCTCGTGGAAGGCGACCAGGCCGGTTGCGTCCCGCAGCTTGCAGCCCCACAGGTCGGGCAGGAACACCACCGGGTATTCGAGCCCCTTGGCACTGTGAATGGTGACGATCTGCACCAGGTCGGCGTCGCTCTCCAGGCGCACCTGGTACTCG
The DNA here is from genome assembly GCA_020718945.1 of Lamprocystis purpurea. Taxonomy (GTDB): domain Bacteria; phylum Pseudomonadota; class Gammaproteobacteria; order Chromatiales; family Chromatiaceae; genus DYRB01. The sequence continues at coordinate 6,296 of DYRB01000108.1, forward strand.
CGCTCGCCCTCGATCTGCGCGTCCGCCTCGGCGCAGCGGGCGCGGTACCAGGCGAGCAGGGCATCCATGCCGGCCTGGGCCTTGGATGCCTGTTGCAGCAGTTCCCCCAGGTGCAGCAGGTTGGTCAGGCGCCGCTCGGTCAGGGACCCGGGGTGCGCGTCCAGCCCCAGGCGCCGCAATAGGCCCTGGAACATGGCCATGAAGCCGCGGCGCTGCCAGGTCTCCCGCAGTGCCAACAGGCTGTCGAGCCACTGGGCCCATTCGGCCTCCCCCTGGGTCAGGGCCTCGATGCGCCCATAGCCCAGGCCCAGCAGGGGCGAGGCCAGCGCCTCCCGGGCCAGGGCCCGGTCGCCGGGCTCCAGGATGGCGGCGAGCAAGGCCGTCAGGGCGCGGGCCTCATCGGTGGCGAAGACCGGTGTGCGCTCCACGGACACCGCCCGCACCCCCCAGGCCGCTAGGGCCTTGCGCACCTCTGCCCCCTCAAAGCGGCCGCGCACCAGGACGGCGATGTCCCGGGGCTCCAGGTTGCGGTCGTCCCGGTGGGGCGTCTTGCCCGCGAGCCTGGCCCGGCCGGCGCGACCCTCGGCGATCAGGGCCGCGACCTCCTGGGCCAGGGCGGCGCAGGTCAGGTCCCGGGCCTTGCCTTTGGAGAGGGGCTTCGGCTTGCCCTTGGCATCCGTCTCGTTCGGCAGGGCCCAGAGGGTCAGGGCCGTCTGGGGCTTACCGTCCCGTTGCAGGTACTGGTGGGGCCGCTCGGCCGGGGCCACCGGGGCGAAGGGGACCGCCTCGGACAGGACAAAGGCGTCCGCGCCGCGCCGCCCGAACAGGGCATTGACCGCAGCTATGGCCTCCGGGGTGGAGCGCCAGTTGGTCCCCAGGGAATAGTGGGCCCCCGGGGCCAGGTCGGCCTTGGCCTCCCCGTAGGCGAAGATGTCCCCGCCGCGGAAGCCGTAGATGGCCTGCTTGGGGTCCCCGATCATGGTGAGCGACACCCCGGGCCGGTCCAGGTAGATGCGCCGGAAGGAGGCGTACTGGACCGGGTCCGTGTCCTGGAACTCGTCGATCAGGGCCACCGGGAAGCGGCGGCGGATGGCCTCGGCCAGGGCCTCGCCCGGTCCATCGCCCGTTATATCGCCGGGGGCTTCGGCACCGCGGTGCAGGGCGGCATGGAGCCGGGTCAGGAGGTCGTCGAAGCTCAGGGTCAGGGTGCGCGCCTTGGCCGCCTCCACCTGGCTGCGGGCGAAGGCGGCGGCATCGCCCAGGGCGGCGACCTTGAGGTCCCGGCGCAGGGTCTCCAGGGTGTCCCACAGCTCGCCGCAGGCTTGGAAGTAGGGGTCGGCCAGGAGCGGGTCCTGATTGCGCTTGAGGCGATGGGCCTCGATGCAGCCCTGGGTCAGGGCCAAGAAGGCGTCCGGGGGCGGGCGGAATTCCTGCTCGGCCTCCCAGGCGACGAACCAGGCACTCACCTTGGCCAGGCCCAGGGCCAGGCGGTCCGGGCCGTAGGGGCAGTCCTTGTTGCGGCTCAGGCCCTTGCTGTCGGTGAGCACCACGGTCAGGCGGGCCCCGTCGTCGCGCCAGCCCTGGGCCAGGCGGGCAATGACAGGCAAGGCCTGGTCCACCCGGGCAAGGACGGCGGCCAGAGCCTGGACCTCAGGCAGGAGCCGGGGCGCCTGGGGCCTGAGGAGCGGGCCGATCAGGGCGCTCAGTCCGGCCACGCCGCCCAGGGCGTCCCGCAGCAGCCGGGCCCGGCCCAGGTCCAGGGGGTAGGCGGTGCGCCGCCACCAATCGTGCAGGGCGGTGTGCCACAGGTCGCCATCGTCGGCGATGCCTTCCACCTGGAAGGGCTGGCCGCTCAAAAAGGCAAACTCGGTCAGGGCCCGCTGGGAAAAGCCATGGATGGTGTAGATGGCCGCCTCGTCCATGGAGCGGACCGCCAGGCGCAGGCGACGACGGTACAGGTCCAGGGCCTGGGGCCCCTCCGCCAGGAGCGCCGGGACCAGGCTGGCGAGGAAGGCGTCCCGGGTCTGGCCGCCAGGGACGGCGGACATATCGGAAACGCAGGAGCAGTTTCCGATTTGGC
>DYRB01000109.1 GCA_020718945.1 Lamprocystis purpurea
CCGCCACTTCAGTGACTTGGCCATCCCCAACAGCTAATGCAGACAGAGCCAAGAAAAATCGGTCCGCAAATGAACGCAAATGAACGCAAATTACAATTCGACGAAGCGGTCACCCTGGAAACAGCACTTCGGCCGCAGACTACGGACATTTTCGCCGACGGCTCAGTAAGTTGGGCAGCATTCGCAGGTCACCTGCCAGCCACCCCGGGAGCGGGTAGCAGGTCCGTGTTTATTTGCGTTCATTTGCGTTCATTTGCGGACACTGAGATCGCCCTAGCCCTGCTCCAGGAAGTTGCGCAGCAGGGCGTGCCCGTGCTCGGTGAGGATGGATTCGGGGTGGAACTGGACCCCCTGCACCTGCATGTGGCGATGGCGCACCCCCATGATCTCGTCGGGCTGGCCGGCCTGGGTCTCGGTCCAGGCGGTCACCTCCAGGTCCTGGGGCAGACTGGACCATTCGATGACCAGTGAATGGTAGCGGGTCGCCTGGAAGGGGGCCGGCAACCCGGCGAAGACCCCCTTGCCGACGTGATGTACCGGCGAGGTCTTGCCGTGCATCACGTCGTGGGCCTTGACGATGCGCCCGCCGAAGGCCTGGCCTATGGACTGGTGCCCCAGGCAGACCCCCAGGATAGGCACCTTGCCCGCCAGGGCCTGGATGAGCGGCACCGAGATCCCCGCCTCGTTGGGGGTGCAGGGCCCAGGCGAGATCACCACCCGCTCCGGGTTCAGGGCCACCGCCTCGGCCACGCTCAGCTCGTCGTTGCGAACTACCCGGACCTGGGCCCCCAACTCGCCCAGGTATTGGACCAGGTTGTAGGTGAAGGAGTCGTAGTTGTCGATCATGAGCAACATGGTCAGGCCTCCACCGGTGCGGCCAGGCGGCCGTCGAGCCCGGCCTCGGCCAGGGCCACGGCGCGGAATATGGCGCGGCCCTTGTTCATGGTCTCCGCCCACTCCAGGGCCGGGACCGAGTCCGCCACCACCCCGGCCCCGGCCTGGATGTGGAGGGTGCCGTCCTGGATGACGGCGGTGCGGATGGCGATGGCCGTGTCCATGTTGCCGTTCCAGGACAGGTAGCCGACCGCCCCGGAGTAGACCCCGCGCTTGACCGGCTCCAACTCGTCGATGATCTCCATGGCGCGGATCTTGGGCGCCCCGGAGACGGTCCCGGCGGGGAAGGTGGCGCGCAGGACATCGATGGCGCTGAGACCCGGGCGCAGGTCCCCGACCACGTTGGAGACGATGTGCATGACGTGGGAGTAGCGCTCCACGACCATGCGCTCGGTCACCCGTACCGTGCCGGTCTGGGCGACGCGACCGGCGTCGTTGCGGCCCAGGTCGATGAGCATGAGGTGCTCGGCCAGTTCCTTGGGGTCGGCCAGCAGCTCGGCCTCCAGGGCCTGATCCTCGGCTTCGGTGTGGCCGCGGCGGCGGGTCCCGGCGATGGGGCGGACCGTCACCACTCCGTCCTCCAGCCGGGTCAGGATCTCCGGGGAGGAGCCGACGATCTGGAAGCCCCCCAGGTCCAGGAAATACATGTAGGGCGAGGGGTTCAGGCCGCGCAGGGCGCGGTACAGGTCCAGGGGCGGGGCACCGAAGGGGATGGACAGGCGCTGGGACAGGACCACCTGCATGCAGTCGCCCTCCAGGATGTACTGCTTGATGCGCGCCACCGCGGTCTCGAAGCCGTCCTGGGTGAAGCCGGAGACGAAGTCCGCCTCGGTCACCGACCGCCCGGTCCCGCCCGGGCGTCTGGGGGCCCCGCGCTGCATCAGCCCGGTCAGGGCGGCGATGCGTGCCTCGCCCTGGTCCAGGGTGTCCCCGGCGCCGGGGTCCAGGTGGACGATGATGTACATGCGCCCGCTCAGGTTGTCGAAGACGACCACCTCGTCGGAGACCATGAGCAGGATGTCGGGGGTGCCGAGCCGGTCCGGGTTGGGGCAGGGCCCGAGCCTGGGCTCTATGTAGCGCACCGTGTCATAGCCGAAATAGCCCACCAGGCCGCCGGTGAAGCGCGGCATGCCCGGGTGGTCGGCGACCTTGAAACGCCCCTGGAAGGCCTGGATCCAGGCCAGTGGGTCGGCGGTCTCGGCCTCCTCGATCAGGGCCCCATCGCGCTCGACGGCGATGTGGTCTCCGCTCACCCGCACCCGGGTGCGGCAGGGTAGGCCGATGATGGAGTAGCGACCCCACTTCTCGCCGCCCTGGACGGACTCGAAGAGATAGGAGTAGGGCCCCTCGGCCAGCTTGAGGTAGACGCTCAGGGGGGTGTCGAGGTCGGCCAGGACCTCGCGTACCAGGGGGATGCGGTTGTAGCCCTGGTCGGCCAGGGCGCGAAATGGGTCGGGCGTCATCGGGGTCTCCGGGCAAATGGACGAACAGGGCGGAACGGGAGGCGCCTCAACCTCGCCATCGCCGCCCTGTCGTTGCCCGCAGACCGCTGTTTGCCATGATGGGAGTGTGCCGTCAAGCCTTGTGGGCGAGCAGCCCCTTGAGTTCGTCCAGGGAGTCGATGACCGCGTCCGGGTGGGCGGTGCGGATGTCCTGGCCGTGGTTGTAGCCGTAGCTCACGCAGACGATGCCGAAACCGGCCGCCCGCGCCGCCTTCACGTCGCTCACCGAGTCGCCCACCATGAGCGCGTCGGCCGGTTCCACCCCGAAATGGGCCGCGGCATGGAGCAGTGGCATGGGGTCGGGCTTCTTGCGCGGGAGGGAGTCGCCACTGACGACCAGGCCGAAGTGGTCGTAGATGCCTAGGTCCTTGAGCAGCGGCTCGGTGAATTGGGCCGCCTTGTTGGTGACGCAACCGAGCGGATAGCCCTGGGCGCGGAGCCAGTCCAGCCCCTCGCGGACCCCCGGGTAGAGGAAGGAGCGCTCCGAGGTGTTGGCCGCATAGAGTTCCAGGAAGATCGGATAGGCGCGGGCGAAGTCGGCGTCCGAGGGTTCGCCCTCCAGTTGGCCGACCAGGGCGCGGCGCACCAGGCGCTCGACCCCGTTGCCCACCCAGTCGCGCACCGCCGTCTCCCCGTGGGGCGGGCGCCCCAGGCGGACCATCATCACGTCCACGCAATAGGCGAGGTCCGGGACACTGTCCACCAGGGTCCCGTCCAGGTCGATCAGGATCATCCCGGGTCTGTTCAGGGGCTGCGACATGCGCTCTGGGCTCCGTGGGTGCTCGGCCACGCCTAGCGGCTGACCGCCGCCATGGCCTCGCGCATCTTGCGGATGATGCTGTCGTAGCGGTGGGGGTCGGCGGCGTTGGCCTTGCCGAAGATGCCCGACCCGGAGACGAAGGTGTCCGCCCCGGCGGCCTTGATCTCGGCGATGTTGTCGTCCTTCACCCCGCCGTCGATCTCGATGCGGATGTCCCGCCCTGAGGCGTCCACCAGCTTACGCACGGCGCGCAGCTTGTCCAGGGTGGCAGGGATGAAGCTCTGGCCGCCGAAGCCCGGGTTGACCGACATGAGCAGGATCATGTCCACCTTGTCCAGCACATAGTCCAGGTAGGACAGGGATGTGGACGGGTTGAACACCAGACCGGCCTTGCACCCCTCGTTGCGGATGAGCTGGAGGCTGCGGTCAACATGCTCGCTCGCCTCCGGGTGGAAGGTGATGTAGGTGGCACCGGCCTTGGCGAAGTCCGGGATGATCCGGTCCACGGGCTTGACCATCAGGTGGACGTCGATGGGGGCCGTGACCCCGTGCTTGCGCAGGGCCTCGCAGACCAATGGGCCTATGGTCAGGTTGGGGACATAGTGGTTGTCCATGACGTCGAAGTGGACTATGTCCGCCCCGGCGGCCAGGACGTTGTCCACTTCCTCACCGAGCTTGGCAAAGTCGGCCGACAGGATGGACGGTGCGATCAGGTCTTCAGACATCGAAGTAACTCCCCGTGGATTCGGGCCCCGGCGCCGGTGAAGGGCACGCGAGGTGCTGCTCCGGTTTGCCCGTAAAGGCGAAAACTTTAACCGAATCGGCGGGGATTTTCACCCGCCGCGGGAATAACCCGTTCGGCGCTCGCCCGATCCAGGTCCGCGGCGGTGGTCTGGAGTCGTCGCCGCGATGCAGCGGCTTCCAGGGGCGGGGGGCAGGGCGCACCGGGGCGCCTCAGCGCCACAGGAAGCCGAGTAACCACTGGCACTGGCCAAATGTTCCGGACCGGGCGAATGCCCTGCCCAGCCTGCGGCGCAGAGCGACCAGTCTGAGTACCACCGCCGAGCGGTGTCAGGAGAGATCGGTGTTACGAGGGGAAGGGGCACGGCGTATCCGCGTCAGGGTTGTGGGTCTATGCCGGCCCGCCAGGGCAGAAACCGCGCCTCGACCCCCCGCAGCACCGCCTCGGCCCAGGCGAAGCGGGGGTGCCCCGGGGTCAGGACCCCGGTCTCGCCCGCCGTCGCCTCCGCCGAGGTCCCCGGCGAGAGCTTGATCAGGACCATGGGGGAACTGGCCGGGTAATAGCCCACGTCGGCGATCTCGTTCAGGGTCAGCAGGAACCCTTTCATGGTCTGGGTCCCTTCCTCGTCCCTGGGCATGGAGGTGCTGATGACCCGGATGCGCCCATCGTCGGAGCGCACCACCAGGTGCAGGACCCCCAGGTTGGGCGGGATCAGCACATCGCCGGCGAAGCGGTACTCGTAATCCCGCCCACCCGGGCCGCGGTTGTGCTGGTGCTCGCGGAAGGCGAGGCCGGGGCGGGCCTGGTCCCAGTGGATCTCCACCGCGCTGGCGACGATCTGGTGCGGCCGGTCGAAGGAACACCGGTAGCTCAGCCAGTCACCGACCAGGCCCCCGGCCGCGCCGCGCCTGTAGCCCCCCAGGTCCGCCGCCGCCGTCTCCGGGTCCGCCTCTGGGGCCGCCGGTCTCAGTGGCGCCTTCAGGGCCTGCTCGATCCATTGCAATGTGTGCAGCCGCACCGACTGGCCGGCGCGCAGGCGGTCTACGGTCTTGCGATCAACCCCGGCCTTGGCGGCCAGGTCCTGGGAGGAGAGCCGCCGCGCCGCCAGGAGGGCGTTGAGGCGCTCGGCGATCTGGGGCCAGTCGGGGTCGGCCATGGGGGTCTCCAGGGGGCGTGTCCGGGGGGCGTCTCCGGGGGCCAGGCCCCAGGGTGGGTCTAAGGTCGCAGACCCGGGCAGTCTAGGCCAATCCTGCCCGAATCGGGACAGTTCCAACCCCGCAATGGGGCCAAGTTCCCACCATTTCCCCACCAGGCCCCACCCGACCCCGCGGACTTTCCGCCCACTGTCCCGGCCCTGGGCCTGTTGCCCGGATCGGCTCCCTAAGCTGCGGACACCCCACCACAGCACCGGAGCCTTACCATGCACGCCATAGCCCAACCCCTCAACCGCCGCCTCGCCGGGACGCTCGCTGCCCTGGCCTGGGCCGCTCTGGTCTGGCCCGCCCTGGCCTGGCCCATCCAGTCCTGGGGCCAGTCCCCCGCCGCCCCCACCCAAGACCTGGGCGAGGCCGTCAGCCTCGACGACCTGGGCAGCGGCCGCTTGCTCTTTGCCGGTTCCGAGCCTGGGATGCTCCATCCGGCCCCGACCCTGGACACGGACGTGGCCATGGCGGTCACCGGGCTGGTCGCCCGGGTCCGGGTCACCCAGACCTTCGCCAACCCTACCCAGGGGTGGCAGAACGGCATCTATGTCTTCCCCCTGCCCGAGGACAGCGCCGTAGACCGGCTGCGCCTGACCATCGGCGAGCGGGTCATCGAGGGCGAGATCCAGGAGAAGGCCAAGGCCCGCGCCGCCTACGAGGCGGCCCGGGACCAGGGGCGCTCGGCGGCCCTGACCGAGCAGTTGCGACCCAACCTGTTCCGCAACTCAGTGGCCAACATCGGCCCGGGGGAGCGCGTGACGGTGACCATCGAGTACCAGCAGGCGGTCCGCTACGAGGCCGGGCGCTTCTCCCTGCGCTTCCCCATGACCGTCGGGACCCGCTATATCCCCGGCGCCCCCAGGGTCACCGGCTTCGACGGCAAGGGTTGGTCCCTGAACACGGACCAGGTCCCGGACGCGAGCCAGATCACCCCGCCGGTGACCGCCCCAGGCCAGGGCCATGACAACCCGGTGACCCTGACCGCGGACCTGGACCCGGGCCTGCCCCTGGCCGAGGTGACCAGCCCCTACCACCCCATGGTCCGCGAGGACCTGGATGGCCACCGGGTGCGTATCCGCCTGACCGGCCCAGTCCCCGCCGACCGCGACTTCGAGTTGGCCTGGCGCCCTGTCCCCGGCCAGGCCCCCCAGGCGGCGCTGTTCACCCAGGCCCTGGATGGGGAGACCTACGGGCTCCTGATGCTCATCCCGCCCGAGCTGGCGTTCAACCCCAACCGGCTGCCGCGGGAGCTGGTGTTCGTCATCGACACCTCCGGGTCCATGGGCGGGACCTCCATCACCCAGGCCAAGGCAGCGCTCCAGTTCGCCCTGACCGGGCTGCGCCCAGGGGACGCCTTCAACCTGGTCGAATTCAACTCCGTGACCCGCGCCCTGTACCAGGCCCCGGTCCCCGCAACCCCCGAGAACCTGGCCCAGGCCGCCGCCTGGGCCGCCGGGCTGCGCGCCAACGGCGGCACCGAAATGGCCACCGCCCTGGATCTGGTCCTCGACGGCCGCACCGGCTCCGAGCGCCTGCGCCAGGTGGTCTTCCTCACCGACGGGGCCGTGGGCAACGAGCAGGGGCTGTTCGAGCTGATCGGACGCAAGCTCGGCGACGCCCGGCTCTTCACCGTCGGCATCGGGTCCGCCCCCAACAGCCACTTCATGGCCGAGGCGGCCCACCTGGGGCGCGGGACCTTCACCTACATCGGGGCCGTGGACGAGGTCCAGGGGCGCATGCGCGACCTCCTGACCAAGCTGGAGTACCCGGTCCTGGCCGACCTGGGCCTGGGCCTGGCCGGCGGCGGGGCCCTCGACTATGCACCCAGGCCCCTGGGGGACCTCTACGCCCAGGAGCCCCTGGTGGTGAGCTTCCGCACCCCCGGCAGCGCCGCGGGCGAGACCCTGGAGGTCACCGGGCGCATGAACGGCCAGGGTTGGTCGACCCGGGTCCCGCTCCAGGGCGGGGGCGCGGACAAGGGGCTCGATGTACTCTGGGCCCGCCAGCGCATCCAGGGCCTCAACCGGTCCCTGAGCCGAGGGGGCGACGCCGCCGAGGTCCGCACCGAGGTCACCCGCCTGGGGCTCAAGCACCGCATGGTCACCGACCACACCAGCCTGGTCGCCCTCGACCCCATGCAGCGCCGGCCGCCGGAGGCCCAGGTCCGCGACGGCCAGGTCCCGGTCAAGCAGCCGCAAGGCTGGGACCTGGCCATCCCCTCCCCCAGGCCGGATCTGGCCGGGACCCTGCCCCAGACCGCGACCCCGGCGGGGCTTCTGATCCGTCTCGGCGCGGCCCTGCTTGGACTGGCCCTGGGCTTGGCCCTGGGTCTAGCAGGCTCGGCGCGGCGGGCCGCCTGATGGGCAGGCAGACCCAAAGGCGGGCGGTCCTGGGCCTGGCGGCCCTGACCGCCGCCGCGGCCCTCCTCTCCCTGGGCAGCGGCGGCTTCATTTTGGCCAAGGCCCAGGTCGCCCAATGGCTCCTGGAGGGGGCCTGGGCCCGCACCCTGGCCGGGGAGGCCGAGGTCAGGCCCTGGCCCTGGGCCGACACCTGGCCCGTAGCCCGGCTCGACCTGGGCGGTGGGCAACGGGTCCTGGTCCTGGCCGGGGCCTCGGGCCAAAGCCTCGCCTTCGGCCCCGGTCACCTGGGCTCCACCCCATTGCCCGGGAACGGCGGCAACAGCGCCATCGCCGGGCACCGCGACACCCACTTCGCCCCCCTGGCGGGGCTCAGGGTCGGGGACCGCCTGGGGCTGGAGGCCCCGGGCCGGGTCCTGAGCTACAGGGTCAGCGAGACCCGGGTAGTAGACCAACACCAGACAGAGGTCCTCTCCGACCCCGGCGGCGAGGCCCTGACCCTGATCACCTGCTACCCCTTCGACACCCTGGTCCCCGGCGGGCCCCTGCGCTATGTGGTCCGCGCAGAGCCGGAGCCCGAGCGCCTGTAGGTCGGGCTTCAGCCCGACCGGCCCAGCCTCGTGGGACCGCCGGCCTCCGGCCGGCTAGCCGCCGATAGGCGGCTTGGCGAGCCATCCACAACCACTGGCGCAACCGGCGACACTCCCCCACCCCCGGCGGGACGCCGGTGGACCCGGTGCCGGCCGGAGGCCGGCGGTCCCAGCCGTGCCGGCACCCTGGGGGCGTGGGAGCGGCTTCAGCCGCGACCCAGCGTCGTCCGGCGACGTCTCCGGAAGACCACCCGTCGCGGCTGAAGCCGCCCCCGGAGCGCCGGCCTCCGGCCGGCTAGCC
>DYRB01000110.1 GCA_020718945.1 Lamprocystis purpurea
GACCTCGGCCTCGCGCTCGGGCGGGACCTCAAATGCGACCGGTTCGGCCTCTGCCTCTTCCGGCGCTTCGACCAGAAGGGCTCCCGCCTCCAGTACGACGGACTCCTCCGGTTCGGCCTCCGCCTCGACGGGGGCCGCAGCCTCGTCCTCGAACCAGGCCGCCGCGGCGGCCAGGTCTGGCAGCAGCTCTTCGGGCCAGCCAGCGGGCACCGGCCCCTCCCCCCCGGCAGGTGCTGCCGGGGTCTCGATCTCCAGCGCATCGAGCTCGGCCAGCCCCGGCTCGGCCTCGGGCAGGGCCGCCATGCCACGCTCCGGTTCCCACACCGGCGCCGGCCCGGCAGTCGCCAGGCGTTCCCGCCAGGCGAGGGCCTCCGCCGCCGCCGCTGCCAGATCGGCCACCTCCGGCCCGGATTCGGGCAGCCGGTCGAGCCGCGCGGAAATGCCGTCGCAGGCACGTTCGAGCAGATCCATCAGGGGCCGATCCACCTGCATGCCGCGGGCGTCGAAGTCCCCGCACAGGCGCTCCAAGGCACTGCTCACACCGGCCACGGACTCGATACCGGTCATGCGGGCACTGCCGCATAGGGTATGCAGGGCGCGCAACATGCCCAACTCGGGCTTCAGGGCGGCACCCTGGCCGGCCCGGCCCAGGAACTCGCGCAGGGTGGCAAGGTGTTCGCTGGCCTCGGTGGCGAAGATGTCCAGCAGTTCCAGATCCGCCTCGACGGTCTCCTCGCCGGCGGCCGGTCCGGGGGTCTCGGCGGCGACCGGCTTGGGGGCCGGTTTGGGCGCGAAGTCGGACGCCGGGGCGGCCAGGATCTCGGCAGTGGTGCGCAACAGGGGGGCAAGATCGATGGGCCTGGCCTCGGCCTCGGCCTCGATCAGTCCGGGCAGTACCGCGGCGACCGCGGCGATTTGACCCAGTACGGCCTCGGCGGCGGGCAGGGCCCCGGTGAGGACCCGGTCCAGCAGGGTCTCGGTGCCCGCGGCAAGGTCCGCCATGCGGGCCGCGCCGACCAGTCGGCCGCTGCCCTTGAGGGTATGGAAGGACCGCCGCAGGACGGTGAGCGACTCCAGGTCGCTGGGGTCGTCGATCCAGACCGCCAGGGTCTCCTCGATGCGGACCTGCTCCTCGCGGGCCTCTTCCAGGAAGACGTCGAGAAACTCCGGGTCTATCTGGGGTGCGGGCGCCCCCTCCGATTCGGGGGGTGGGGACGGGGGCTCGACGGGGGCTATCGCGGCAGGCGGGGTCCAGGCCTCCGACATCCGTCGCGGCGGGGGCATGGGCGTCACTTCGGCGACCGGGACGGGACCGGCGGCCCCCAGCAAATCCATCGCCGTGTGGGCCTGGCTGAGCAGCCGGTCGCCAAAGGAGGCGCCCTGCCCCAGGCCTTCCATATAGAGATCGACCCCGGAGATCGCCTCCGCCAGCAGGTCGAGCTCCGCCGCATCGGGCAGATGGCCGCCGTCAACGAAGCGTCGCCGCAGGACTTGTGTGACCCCGTCGATGACCTCGGCGGCGGGGTCTTCGCCCAGCATGTGCAGGGCCGCGGCGACCCCGGGGAGGACCTCGGGGGCATCGCGCAGGCGGCGCTGGTTGCCGGAATCCAGGGCAAAGTCGGCGATGGCCTGCTTGGCCTTGGCCAGGTCGGCACGTGCCTCGCGCAGGGTGACGTTGAGCAGGGCGTCGCCGCTGCGGGTCCCACCCTCGGAGGCGGGTGCGGCCAGGCGCAGGGCGTCCTCGGCCGCCAGCAGGTCCTGGGCGAAACCGAGCAGGAAGGTGTCGTCGGCCTGGGTGCGCCCCCGGGCGACCCCGCCGATGTCGTCGGCCAGGTGGTGCAGGCGGCCGACCAGGTCGGCGTCCTCACCGATGGCCAATGTGTTGGCAAGCTGACGCAGGGCCCCCTCGATGGAGGCCAGTTGCTCCGGCCCCTCGGACCCGCCGCGCACGTACAGGTCGAGGCGGTCCTTGATGACCGCCAACTCGCGCAGCACCTCACCGGCCAGGCTGGCCAGGGCGTCCTTCCCCTGGGCGCTGGGGCCGCCCGCTTCCTCCTCCTCCTCCTCGACCTCGGCCGGGGCCCGGTAGATCGCCGTCAACTCCTGCACCAATGGGGCCTCGGGATCGAGGTCGGTGAGGTAGTTGAGCATTTCCTCGATCAGGTGGCGGGCCTGGGGCTCGGGCCAGGAGGGGGTCGTATCCAGCACGGCCTTGAAGACCGAGTCCACATGGCCCATCGCGGCCTTAGTGGCCGGGCTGATGGGCAGGGCGCCTTCAAGGATGGCGCCGACCATGGCCTCCGAGGCACGGAAGGCGTCGCAGAACACCCCGTCCTTGAAGAAGCGGTGTAACTGGTTGAACAGGCGCCCGAGGCCGATGAGCCCCTGGTCGCCGTCGCCCTGGAAGGCCTGCAACAGGTAGCGGTGGAAATGGGGACGGATCTTGGTCGCCACCGATGCCATGGCCTGGAGGGCCTCGGGGGTCGGGGTCTCCAGCTCGGCGAGTACCGAGGACGGCACCAACAACTCCGCCGCGCTTAGGGTGCGGGTTGCCCGGGAGACGCGCAGGTCGTTGATGGAGGGCAGCAGGGAGACCGGCGACTCGGGGTGGCCGGACTCCACCCGATCCAGGTAGTGCGGGAGCTGAATCAGCGCCAGCATCAGGGCCTCGGCCGCCTCGTCGGGATTGCTCAGGCTGTGCGCAACCAGGCGTTCGAGCAGGCGCTGCATCTCCTCGGCCAGGCGCGCCGGGGCCGTCATCTGCAGGGCCAGCAGGACCCCTCGTACTTCGTAGAGGGCGGTGATGGCGTCGCCACATTCCGCCTGGCCGTCACTGGCGACAAAGGACTCGAGTTGCCCGCGCACCCGGCGCAGGCTGTCGATGAGTTCTCCTTTGACCCACTTGAGACCGCCGACACCCCTGGATTCCGGCATAACCATGGCCGCTGATGGACTGCTTGAGTGGCGGACGCTAGGGCAGCCGGAAACCGGCCACCGAACGCTGGAGATCGGCGGCCAGGTCGGCGAGGGTCTCGACGGACTCGGCGGTCTGGCGGGTACCCTCGGTGTTGCGCAGGGTGATCTCCTGGATTCGGCTTACCGTGGCGTCGATGGCCTCCGACTCGCGGGCCTGACGCTGGGCGGATTCAGCGATGCGTTGAGTGATTTCGGCGATGTAGTTGGAGACGTTTTCCGTCTCCTGCAGGGCCCCGCCGGCGTTCTCGGCCAGCTTGGCCCCCTCCACAACACCCGCGGTACTCGCCTCCATGGAACTGACCGCCTCGTTGGTGTCGGCCTGAATGTTGCGCACCAGGGCCTCGATCTGCTTGGTGGCGTTACTGGAGCGCTCCGCCAGGCGTTGCACCTCGTCGGCAACCACCGCGAAGCCGCGCCCCGCCTCGCCGGCCATGGCCGCCTGCATGGCGGCGTTCAGGGCCAGGATGTTGGTCTGGTCGGCGATGTCGTCGATCAACTCCACGATCTCGCCGATCTCCTGGGAGGACTCGCCCAACCGCTTGATGCGCTTGGATGTCTCCTGGATCTGCTCGCGGATCTGGTCCATGCCCTGGATGGTGGCACGCACCGTCTCGGCACCGCGGCTGGCGACTTTCACAGAGCGCGAGGCGACCTCGGCGGACTCGCCGGCGTCCCGGGCCATGGCGTCGATGGCGCCGGTCATAGACTTGATGGCGATGGTGGCCCGGGCGATCTCCCGGGCCTGAATCTCAGATGCCTCGGCCAGTTCCACGGTGGTCGAGCGTGTCGCCTGGGCCGACTCGGTGACGTGCTCCGAGGTGGCGTTGATGGTGGTGACCAGGCCGCGCAGGGCGTCGATGGCGTAGTTGATGGAGTCGGCGATGGCCCCAGTCACGTCCTCGGTGACCGTCGCCTCGACGGTCAGGTCGCCGTCGGCCAAGTCGCCCATCTCGTCGAGCAGTCGCAGGATGGCCTGTTGGTTATTGTCGTTCAGGGCGCGCGACGCGGCCTCGCGGGCCCGGGCCCCGCGGATGAGCTGGGTGCCGAGGAGGAGCAGGATGATGGCCGCGGCGGTGCCGAAGACGAATACGGTGTCGGGGCCTACGGAGACGGGCCCGACAGTGAGGCGCCCGGGGGTCTTGCGGTAGGCCTGCAGGAGCGTTTCCAGGGCGACGCCAAACCTTTCGTTGGCCACTGCGATCTCCAAGGGCGCACCAAGCGCAGGGACCACGGTTGGCACCATGGCCATGAGGGACTCAGCGTTGCTCATCATTCCCTGGAATATCATCTGGACGGTGGCCAGGGCCTGGATAAGCTCCGGGTCCTTCTCCCGCTCCAGACCTTGGTCTGGGCTGCCCTCGGTAATGCCCTGGAGTCGGCCGGCGAAGACCTGGGCCGCGGCGACGCCACGGTCCATGGCTTCCTGAGTGGCCGAGCCGCCTTCCATCAGTTCGCCCAGTGCCCGGGACATGCGCTCGATCTGCGGCAGAAGTTCGGCCAAGGCCAGGATGCGGGCTGGCGAGACCTTCTTAGTGACCATTATCCTGGCCGCCGCTTCTGTTGCACCGTACAGCTCCGTCAGCAGAGCGCGGGTTTCGTCGACCCTGATTGGGACCAGCAGGATCGCGGCCTTGGCCTCGACGATGCGGTCGGCCCCCTCCCGGACCCCAAGCCAACTGCCCTCGGCCCGGCGCAGGTCCTCTAGCGTCTCGGCGGGCGATGGCGGCAGCCCGATCTTCGGGTCTCCCTTGCGGAGCCGGTCGAAGCTCGCCTGAAGCTCGTCGCGCAGGCGCTCCAGCCCGGCGAAGGCGGACTCGTCGGCGCGGACCGCCTGACTTGCCTCCTTGGCTAGCTGTTGAGCCCGGCTCTGCTGCCCCGCCACGATGAGGATGTACTTTTCCCCGTAGCTTGCCCAGCGCTGGCCATGCAAGAAGCTGGCGAAGGCGAGCGCGATGGCGATGGCCAGCAAGACCGACAGCAGGACTATGCTGCTGGTGGCCTCGCCCGAACCCGGCGCCCCATGTCCTGACTTGGATTTCGCCACGTTACCTTACCCCCCTGTCGCTGAACCGGAATTGATGTTGTTGTGTTCGGATGCGGGCGATGGCCGCGACCATCCGGCAAGTCTCAGATACCGGGGCCACCCTGGAGGCCCCCTCGCAGAGCACGCGGCGCTCTCTGCCACACTCGGTCGCCGGGGCGCTCATAGGGCCGCCGCGGCGAACTGGGGAAGGGCTCGTAGCCCGCACAGGTCAACTAGCGCCAAGCGCTCGGTGCCGCGGCTGTAACCCCCGTTCACCAGGGTACCGAGGGCACCGAGCCCGGCCAGGCTGGGCTCGGCGGTCATGGCGGCGGTGCAGTGGTGGATGCCCACTGGACCGCCCACCAGCATGCCGAATGCCAGTTCCTCGTGCCTGACCACCAGGATGCGGTCCTGGGCCGTGCGCCGCGCCGGGCTGCCCAGGAGGCACTCCTCGATGTTGTAAATCGGGAGCAGGGTACCGCGGTTGTTCGCCACGCCCATGACCCAGGGCTTGGTGCCCGGGACCCGGGTGATCTCCGTCGGCACAGTGAGCACCTCGGCAACCTGCTCCAGGGGAGCGAGCAGGGTCCGCCCTGCCACCCGGAACACCACCATGGTCCAGACCCGGGGCGGCGGTTCGCGCAGCGGCAGCCCCACGCCGTTGCGCAGGCAGCGCGCCTCCAAGGCCTTGAGGCCGTCGAACAGGACCTGGCCGGCAGGTGTCGGGGCAGCGGCGGGCGATTCGACTGGCTTAGGCACGCAGGGCCATCCTGATGCGCTGGATAAGTTCCTCGGTATTCACCGGCTTGACCAGATAGTCCACCGCCCCCTGACGCAGACCCCAGGCCCGGTCGGTCATTTGGTCCTTGGTGGTAACCATGATCACCGGGATGCCCGCCGTCGTCTCATCGCGCTGGAGCATGCGGGTGGCCTGGAAGCCATTGAGGATGGGCATGATCACGTCCATGAGGATGAGGTCCGGGTGCAGGCGCTGGGCAGCCTCCACCCCGTCCTGGCCGTTCACCGCCGTCTCAACGCGGAACCCGGCCTTGACCAGGGCGTTGCGGAATATGGTGATCTCGGTCGGCGAGTCGTCGACGATCAGGACCGTCGCCAGCGCGTGGACCGGGGCATTCGGCTGCTCGGTGCCCGCCGGCCGCTTCTTGAAGAAAAAGTCTCTCATGGCGCAATCATCCGCATACCCTCTACTGACCTGTTCCTGCCGCGGGGTTCAGCTTGCCCGCCGGGCGTAGCGTCGGATCGCACCGAGCAGTTCATCGCGGGTGAACGGCTTGGCGAGATATTGCTCAGCGCCCACGAGGCGGCCGCGGGCACGGTCGAAGAGCCCATCCTTGCTCGATAACATGATGACCGGCGTGTCGCGCAGGGACACGTTGTTCTTGATCAGGGCGCAGGTATGGTAGCCGTCCAGGCGCGGCATCATGACATCGACGAACACCACATCCGGCCTGTAGTCGATCAGCTTGCTCAGGGCCTCAAACCCGTCGCTCGCCGTCAGCACGTCGCAGCCGGCACGGGACAGGAGGTTCTCTGCCGTCCGCCGGATGGTCTTGCTGTCGTCGATCACCAGCACCTTGATGCCGGCCAGATCTGCGCCGTCGTCGAAGTCCGCCATGGCCTTTGCTACCTGTGCCCCGCAGCCTGGGCGCGCACCGGGGTGTTCATTGGCCTGGGACCACTGTTGTCAGGCCCCACATCTGCCAGTCCTGCATGCCGCCGCGGTAATAGTTGAGCTTGGAAGCCGGATAACCTACGGAGACCAGGCTCTGGATCTCCCGCGGGGACTGGTCGCAAGCCGGGCCGTTGCAGAACAACATCAGATCTTTGGCCTCGGTGAAGTCCCATTTGGCCGTCTTGAGCGGGTCAGAAGCCAGTCCCAAGGTCCCCAGGGTACGCTGGACCAGGTCGTCTTCACCACGCGGCTTGACCCCAAAGGGCTTGAGGATCTCGCCCCACTTGGGATCGCTGGGCTCCAGGGCCAGGCGGTCGAAGGGTATATGGGTGGCGCCCGGAATCGTGCCCTTCTTGTACCACTCATCCGTGCGGGAGTCGATGAGCATGCCGGTTCCGTCGCGCAGTTTGCCCTCCATGAACGCAAATACCTCGACCTCACCGACGGTCCGCACCCCGGGTGCCGCCTCCATGGGATGTAGGCAGAAGGGTGGGCACTTGCGCGCCGTCTTGGCGTAGTAGCCCTTGAGTTCGAACTCCGGGTCCTGGATGCGCTGCACCTTGACCGAACGGCCCTCGTGTATCACATGCAGGAAGGGTTTACCGGCGACCAGCGGCGCCCGGACCTCGGTGGCCTCCGGTGCTGCGGCGGGGGCTGGGGTCTGAGCGGCGGCGGTCCCCAGCACAGCCAGGCAGCCGGTCATCAGCGTCAGGGTTCGTTTCATAGCATCCTCGAACGCGTGGTGTGGGCCGTCACAACCGGCAGGGCGGCATGGAAAAGGTTCAGGGCGAAGGCGTCCGCAGCGGGACTGGGGGTGCTCATCGGCTGTGCTGGAAGCGGTCCA
Source organism: Lamprocystis purpurea (assembly GCA_020718945.1). Lineage (GTDB taxonomy): Bacteria > Pseudomonadota > Gammaproteobacteria > Chromatiales > Chromatiaceae > DYRB01. The sequence goes on from DYRB01000110.1 coordinate 7,537, forward strand.
TGACCATCCTGCGCACCGTCTCGATGGAGGCCCCGCCGGCATGCGCCTTGTAGATCTCTTCGCGGCTGCGGGCCGGCAGCTTCCGGTAGAACAGGAAAGTGCCGTGGTACTGCTTGTCGAGGTCCTGCTCGAAGGCGGCAACCTTCGGGTCCGCGGCGGTGGCCGCGGCCCCGCCTGCGGAGGTCGCCGGGGCCGCGCCGCTACCCTCGATCTTTTGCGCCTCGCCCTTGATGGCGTCGGTATAGGCGTCGGCGGCGGTGGGGGGCGCGACGGACAAGGCAAACACCACCAGGACAGTGCTCGCGGCGGTGCGGCGGTCGGTGAACCGGCGCCTGTCGAACAAGGTGCGTCTGGGCATCGGGGCTCCTTTGGCTTCCTCTGTTCTGGTTATTGTGCAGGGCGCAACGGGGCCGACGGCCACACCGACGCGCACCCGTGGGGCTCATGCCGCGGGCGCTCCCCCCATCCTGCGCCCTGCTGCCGAGCGGTTTTCGCTCAGGCCCTTTCTTCGTCTGGCGAGAATCTAGCAATTGCGACAGGGCTGCGCAAGGACTCATCGGCCAAGTGTTGCCCAAGTCTCGTTTACCTGCCCCCCGGCCGTCCCGCTGTCCTGACAGGGTTTCGGCCTGTGGAGTAAGATGCCGGCCATGAAACGGGACCTCGGCATCGTCATGGACCCCATCGGGTCCATCAACATCAAGAAGGACAGCACCTTCGCCAT
>DYRB01000111.1 GCA_020718945.1 Lamprocystis purpurea
CCAGCGGACTCTGACTAACTGACTGACCCATTTGCGCACATTTGCGTAATTTGCGGCCGAATTGTTCTTTCTAGGATCAGCGAGGACGCAGCCGACCAAGGGGCCGATCATTCCATGTGGAACCCGGGATAGGCCTGGTAGGGCAGCGGCTCGCAGGCCACGCCGGTCACGTCCGCCTGGGGCGGGCCCGTGCGCAGCCAGTCCCGCAGGCGGCCGACCGCATCGGCCGAGCCGCAGGCGAGCACCTCTACTCTACCGTCGGGCAGGTTGCGGGTGTAGCCCGTGAGGCCCAGGCGCTGGGCCTGCTCCCGCGCCGAGGCGCGGAAGAAGACCCCTTGGACCCGGCCGCCAACCAGGCAGCGAAAACAGACCTGATGCTGGGAACCCTGATCGGTCATGGCTAAGAGATACTCCTGGGTGGTGTGAATGGGGCGGGCTCAAGGCTTGGCCGCGGCCTTCTGCTTCTCTCGCCTGTAAGTGGGAAAGTTGGTCGCGGCGTAGGCCCCATCGACCACGTACTGACCGAGCAGGCGGAACTCTTCCACATCCTTGGTCGCCCCTGTGTAACGGGCCACCAGCTTGCCGTCCAGGTCGAAGAAGGCGAACACCGGGGTGGCCCGCACCCGGTATTCCTCCAGGGCCATGGCCTTCTGGGTGGTGTGCTTGCCGGAGAAGTCGGTCACCTCCAGGTCCCCCTCGATGTCCAGGGGGAAGATCAGGAAGTTGGCCTTGTAGAAGTCCTGGATCTCGGGTTGATTCAGAACGGTGGCCTTCATGCGCTGGCAGAAGGGGCACTCGTCCATCTCGAACATGATGAGCACGCCCTTCTTGCCCTCCTCCTTGGCCCGGGTCAGTTCCTCGGTGAAATCGCCGAAGCCCGAGTCGAAAAAGAACTTGCCCGGGTCGCGGGGCTCGGCCGCCGCGGTCAGGGCCGTCAGGAGCAGTAGGAGCAGGGTTGCGGCGCGGGGCCACAGGGCGAGCGGTGCGGTGGTCATGGGTCGCGATCTCCGGGTTGGGGTCGGGGGGGATTTTGGGGCGATAATGCCGCGGATACAACGCCCGTGCGTCCCAGGACCCACACCGGCGGCAACCACCAGACCCCAGGGGACCCCAGCATGTCCGTGACCATTTACCACAACCCCAAGTGCAGCAAATCCCGCGAGACCCTCGCCCTGCTGCGCGACCAGGGTGTCGATCCCCAGGTCGTGGAGTACCTGAAGGAGCCGCCGAGCGCCGCGGTGCTGGACGATCTGCTCACTCGCCTCGGCCTGGAGCCCCGCGCCCTGATGCGCCGCAAGGAGGCCGAGTACGCGGATCTGGGCCTGGACGACCCCAGCCTGTCCCGGGACGCCCTGATCGCGGCCATGGTCGCCCACCCCAGGCTCATTGAGCGGCCCATCGTCGTGACCGGCAACAAGGCCGCCCTGGGCCGCCCGCCCCAGGCCGTGCTGGAGATCCTCTGACCATGGCCTACATCCTGGTGCTCTATTACAGCCGCCACGGCGCCACCGCGGACATGGCCCGTCAGGTCGCCCGCGGGGTGGGCGAGGTCGCCGGCATGGAGGCGCGGCTGCGCACCGTGCCGGCGGTGTCCACGGTCTGCGAGGCCACCGCGGACTCGGTCCCCCCGAGCGGCGCCCCCTACGCGGAACTGGACGACCTGCGCCACTGCGCCGGCCTCGCCCTGGGCAGCCCCACCCGCTTCGGCAACATGGCCGCACCGCTCAAGTACTTCCTGGACGGGACCAGTCCGCTGTGGCTGTCCGGGGCCCTGGCGGGCAAGCCGGCCGGGGTATTCACCTCCACCTCCAGCCTGCACGGGGGCCAGGAGGCCACCCTGCTGTCCATGATGCTGCCCCTGCTCCACCAGGGCATGCTGGTCATGGGTCTGCCCTACGCCGAGACCGACCTGCTCCACACCACCTCGGGCGGCACCCCCTACGGGCCCTCTCACCTGGCGGGCACCGGCAGCGACCGCCCCCTCGATGAGACCGAGCGGCGCCTCTGCCAGGCCCTGGGCCGGCGCCTGGCCCAGACCGCCGCGGCGCTGGCCGCCGGTCGGTCGCATCCATGAGCCCCAGGACCCGGCGGCCCTGACCGCCGTCATGGAACAACTCCCCCTGCCCTTCCGGCTGCCCCCGGAGGCCAGCTTCGCCACCCTGGTCCCAGGCCCCAACGCCGAGGCGGTCGCGGCACTGGCGGCCTGGGCCCAGGGCCAGGGTGAGCCCTTCGCCCTGGTCTGGGGCTTCCCGGGGACGGGCAAGACCCACCTGCTCCAGGCCGCCTGCCAAGCCGTGGTGACGGCCGGGCACGCGGCCCAATACCTGCCCCTGGGCCACCCGGGCCTGACGCCAGAGGCACTGACCGGGCTGGAGGGGATCGGGCGCATAGCCCTGGATGATGTCCAGGCCATCGCCGGGGACCCCGCCTGGGAGGGGGCCCTGTTCAGCCTGTTCAACGAACTGCGCGCCCGCGGCGGCGGGCTCCTGGTGAGCGCCGACCGCCCCGCCGCGGCCCTGCCCCTGGCCCTGCCGGACCTGCGCTCGCGCCTGGGCTGGGGCCCCTGCTACCGGCTCCAGCCCCTGGGGGAGCAGGACTGTGAGGACCTGCTGCGGGCCGCCGCCGCCCGCCGCGGCCTGCCCCTGGGGCCGGACCTGGTGGACTACCTGATGCGCCGCCTGGCCCGGGACCCGGGCACCCTGCTCGCCTTCCTGGAGGCCCTGGACCGGGAGAGCCTGGCGGCACGCCGCGCCCCGAGCATACCCCTGGCCCGGCGGGTGCTGGAGGCGGGCGGTGCGGGTCTGTGACAGGGAGAAGACCGATTGTCCGCAAATGAACGCAAATTAACGCAAATAGTTCAGTTGCTTAAGCGATGTTCTCAATGCCCCGACATAAGTCCGACCTCACCCAAGGCGCCCGCTATTTGCGTCCATTTGCGTCCATTTGCGGCTGAACTGTCCTTCTTCGGCTGACAGCCGGTCCCGACCTGGATGAGCGACACTGCCGACCCGCCCCTTGGCGAACTGATCCACCGCCGGACCGACCCCGAAGGCGAGATCCAGGTCTACGCCCAGGGCCGCCAGCGCACCCTCACCTTCGGCAACACGGTGGAGCAGACCCGCGTGGACCTGGACCACCCGGCCCGTCTGGTCCACGCCTATACCCAGGCCATGCTGCTCGGGGTCCTGCTGGTACCGGCCCCGGTATCGGCCCTGCTGCTCGGCCTGGGCGGCGGGGCCCTGGCCCAGGCCCTGCTGGCCTGGGACCCGGCCCTGTCGGTGACCGCGGTGGAGGCCCGCGCCATAGTGGTCCAGGCGGCCCGAGAGTACCTGGCCCTGCCCCACACCGGGCGGCTGAGGATCGACATCGGGGACGCGATGGCCTTCCTCGACCGGCCTGGACCGGGTTGGGACCTCGCCTTTCTGGACCTGTACGGTGCCCAGGGGGCGCACTCGGATCAGGGGGCGGTGGGATTCCTCACCGCCTGCCGGGCCCGGCTCAATGCCCGCGGGGTGCTGGTGAGCAATCACTGGATGGCAGACTTCGCGGCCAGTCGGCGGGAGCAGTCGGCCCTGGAGATCGTCTTCCCGGGACAGGTGCTGTACCTGCACATCCCCGGCGGCAGCGCCATCGGCTTCGCCTTCGCGCAGGCCCTGCCCCGGCTGCGCCGTTCGCCCTTCCTGGCTGGCGCAGAGGCCCTGGGGCTGCGCCTGGACCTGCCCCTGCACCGCCTGGCCCGCGCCTTCTGGGGCCAGAACGCCCTGGCCCTAAAGACCGCCAGGCTGTGCCCGTCGGCCTAATTACGCCGTTTCAGCCAAATTTTCGGGTTGGGAAAAATGTTCCGGACGGGGCAAATGCCCCGTCCGGCTGGTTCATTTGCGTCCATTTGCGTTCATTTGCGGCTTAGCTGCTCTCCTACGCGGACGAGCAGTCTTCCCGACCTCAGGCGTCATGGAACCCCTTGGCCTTGGCCTTGCGGCCCCAGATCCAGACGTACTGGGCCCCGCTGACCAGGACGCTGGCCAGGCAGGCCCACACCAGAAACTCAATCACCCCGCCCGGCAGGGGCATAGGACCGGCGTCGGCGATCACCAGGACCACCAGCAGGATCTGCACCAGGGTGTTGATCTTGCTGGAGACGATGGGGTGGGCCTCGAGCTCCTCGACCCGGAAGTTGTAGAGCAGGGCCCCGCCGGTGATGAGCAGGTCGCGGGCCACCGCCGCGACTACCAGCCACACCGGGATCAGGCCCAGGGTGCCCAGCACCAGGAAGCAGGCGACCAGCAGGACCTTGTCCGCCAGGGGATCGAGGATGCCCCCCAGGCGCGAACGCCAGCCATAGTGCTTGGCCAGGAAGCCGTCCAGGCCGTCGGACAGCCCGGCGGCGACGAACAGGAGCAGGGCCCAGCCGTAGTAATGTTCCAGCAGCAGGAATACCACCGGGATCACGGTCAGAAGCCGCAACAGGCTGATGATGTTGGGGATGTCGCGGCGGTCCATGTCAGTCCTCCCGGGGCCGGCTGAGTTCAGCCCGCCAGGCTGTCAGGTCGCCGGACGGCGGACCCAGGGGTCGGGCAACACAGGTCGAGATGGACAGGGTGGGGTACACCGGCCGGACTCCCAGGGCTATGACTCGCGACATCCGCGGATTCTAGTGGTCGGCGGGTGACCCTGTCCAAACCGGGGCGCTAACGCCCCCTTTTGCCCCGCTGTTAGAATGCGCCCCCGCCCAACCCCCCGGAGACCATGGTGGAACAAAATCCCGATAAGCCCGGCAAGCCGTCCCTGAGCTACCGGGACGCCGGTGTGGACATCGATGCCGGCGACGCCCTGGTGGAGCGCATCAAGCCCCTGGCAGCGGCCACCGCCAGGCCCGGGGTCCTGACTGGCCTGGGCGGCTTCGGGGCCCTGTTTGAGCTGCCCTGGGATCGCTACCGCCAACCGGTGCTGGTCTCCGGGACCGATGGGGTGGGGACCAAGCTCAGGCTGGCCATAGACCTCGGTCGCCACGACGGCGTAGGCATAGACCTGGTGGCCATGTGCGCCAACGACATCCTGGTGGCGGGGGCCGAACCCCTGTTCTTCCTCGACTACTACGCCAGCGGGCGGCTGGACCTGGAGGTGGCGACCTCGGTCATCGCCGGTATCGCCGAGGGGTGCAAACGGGCCGGCTGCGCCCTGACCGGGGGCGAGACGGCGGAGATGCCCGGCATGTATGCCCCGGGGGACTACGACCTGGCGGGCTTCTGCGTCGGCATCGCCGAGCGGGATGCCCTGATCACCCCGGACCGGGTCCGGCCCGGCGATGCCCTGATTGCCCTGGCCTCCTCCGGGCCCCACTCCAATGGCTATTCCCTGATTCGCAAGGTCCTGGAGGTCAGCGGGGCGGACCTCGCCCAACCCCTGGACGGCACAGGTCCGAGCCTGGGCGACCTGCTCATGGCCCCGACCCGCATCTACGTCAAGCCGGTGCTGGCCCTGATGGCGGGTACCCAAATCCACGGTATGGCCCACATCACCGGCGGCGGCCTGGTGGAGAACCTGCCCCGGGTCCTGCCCAAGGGGGTCAAGGCAGTGGTGGACCTGGGGTCCTGGCGACGGCCGGCGGTGTTCGACTGGCTCCAGGCCCAGGGCGGCATCGCCGAGGCCGAGATGCTGCGCACCTTCAACTGTGGTATCGGCCTGGTCCTGTGCCTGGCCCCCGGGGATGCCCAGGGCGCCTGTGCGGCCCTCTGCGCCGCCGGCGAGCGGGCCTGGGTGCTCGGCCAGATCGCCGCCGACGAGCGGGGCGCCGAGGCGCCGCCGCGGGTGGAACTGAGCGGGGGCCGCCCGGCATGACGTCAGAGGGGTCGGGGCGTCCTCGCCCCGAGACAAAGGTACAACGCCCCCGCTCGCCATTAGCGGTGGTGGTGCTGATCTCAGGCAGCGGGAGCAACCTCCAGGCCCTGATCGACGCCCAGCACGCCGGGCTGCCCATCGACATCCGCGCCGTGGTCAGCAACGACCCCGCCGCCTATGGCCTGCAACGGGCCCAGGCCGCCGGCATCCCGGGCCTGGTCCTGGACCACCACGGATTCCCCGACCGCCCGAGCTACGATGCGGCCCTGGCCGCATTGATCGACGCCCATCTAGGCGGCGGGTCCGGGTCCGGCCTGGTGGCCCTGGCCGGCTTCATGCGCATCCTCACCCCGGGCTTTGTTGATCACTACCTCGGCCGGCTGCTCAACATCCATCCGTCCCTGCTACCCAAGTTCCGCGGCCTGCACACCCATGCCCGCGCCCTGGAGGCCGGGGAGCGGCTCCACGGGGCCAGCGTCCACTTCGTGACCGCGGAGCTGGACGGCGGGCCCCTGGTCCTCCAGGCCCAGGTCCCGGTGTTGCCCGGGGACGATGCCGCCACCCTTGCGGCCCGGGTCCTGGGCCGCGAGCACCTGATCTACCCCTGCGTGATCGGCTGGCTCGCCGCCGGGCGACTGCACTTGGACGGCGAGGGCCGACCGGTGCTCGACGGCACTGTGCTGACCCAGCCCCTGCTACTCCAAGCCGACGGCCGCTGCCCGGGGGCCTGAGGCGGATGGCGGCACGCCCCCACCAGGCCGGCGTCCTGGCGGTCCTGACCGCGGCGGCCCTGCTGGGCCCGGCGGCGGCCGACGAGGTCCTCCTGCCGCCCCCCCTGCCGCCCCCCCTGCCATCCCACAGCGCCGAGTACCTGCTGACCCGCGACGGCCTGCCCTTCGGTGTCATGACCCTGGAGCTGATCGTCACCCCCGCCGGGGCTTACCGCTACGAGGCCCACACCAAACCCCACGCGGCGGCGGTCCTGATGCAGGCCCTGGAACTGGGCGAGGACCCGAGCCAGACCGAGGTCAGCATCGGCCAAGTGGACGCTGGGCGCTTCCGCCCCCGGGAGTACCACTTCAGGCGCGACGGGGGCGAGGCGTCACGGACACTGGACCTGAACTTCGACTGGGGCCAGGGCCGCGCCCACATGGCCAGCGAGGGCAAACCCTGGTCCATGGAGGTCCCGGACCAGGCCCAGGACAAGCTCTCGGTCCTGCTCGCCCTGCGCCAGGACCTGGAGACTGCGGCGGTCACGGCGCCGGGACCAGCCCAGGCCGAGCGCAGTTACCGGGTGGCCGACGGTGGTCGGCTCAAGACTTACAGCTTCCGAGTCCTGGGGCATGAGTCCCTGCCCGGCCCCCAGGGGGAGCGGGACACCCTGGCCCTGGAGCGCTCCAAGGACGGCCAGGCGGTGGACTATCGGCTGTGGACCGACCCGGCGCTGCATCAGCTCCCGGTGCGGGTGGAGCGCGAGGAGGCCGGCGGGCTCTATGTGATGGAACTGGTCCGGGTCAGCGGGGATGGGGCCGATCCTTGAACCCGGAAACGGCAATCCAGCCGCAAATAAACGCAAATGGCTCAGGAGCTTGAGTACACCCCTCGCGTCACCCGCGAGGCGAATCGGAGCCCATCCCAGATCCTGGGCTATTTGCGTCCATTTGCGTTCATTTGCGGCTGGACCGATCTTCGCCCGGCTCAGTGCTCGCACTTCTCCAGCTTCTCCCGCGCCCCAGGCAGCACCGAGAGCAGGAAGGTGGAGATGAGGATGACCGGGGCCATGACGATCATGACCAGGGCGAAGAACAGTACCAAGTTGCCCAGCACCGGGGCGCTGGGTGAGACGATGTGCTGGGCGGCAAGGAACAGCAGCACTGCGCCGATGAAAAAGACCGAGGCGACGACGACGCCGTCGCGCATGGTCTTGCAGCCGAGCATCAACAGACGATGGGCCATGGGTGCACCTCCGCGGGGTAGCCGCCGGACCGTCGGCGAGCCTCAGCCCCGATTGTAACCCGATGCCCTGGGGTAGCGCAGGCCCTACTTGGCCTCATCCTTGGGGGCGCTCGAAAGACCTCCGGTGGTGCCGGACATCAAGCGCTGGAACATGTCCCAGCCGGCCATGCCGCCGGTGACATAGGGCTGGAAGAGCTTGAGCGGGTCGTAGCCCTCCACCCCCGCCTGCATGCGCTCGCGCAGGTCGTCCATCATCTGGCGCTGAAACGCCTCCACGTCCGGGAGGCCCAAGAGCTTGCGTAGCTCTTCCGGGGTGATATCGACGTCCATGGTGACCTTCATCTGGGACCTCCGGGTGTAGTGGTCGAACGGCCCCGGGACTGTGGCCCAGGGCGATGCGGAAGGCAAGCCTGGGAGCCTGTCGGACTTA
>DYRB01000112.1 GCA_020718945.1 Lamprocystis purpurea
CCAGGGCCCCGCTCAGGGTGCTCACCTCGACTCTGAGGGCGACCTGGACCATGCAATGCCTCTGAAGTGTACGCCCTTATCGAAACCCGCAACCCCGTCGTCCCGGCAGGATGCCCGGACCCGGTGCCAGGGGGGCACTCTACTCAAATGGGCCAGTCGGTTAACCTAGAAAGAGCAATTCGGCCGCAAATTACGCAAATATACGCAAATGGGTCAGTAGGTTAGGCAGATTCCCCAGGTCACCCGCAGGATGAACCGGAGACCGGTGCCAAGTCCTTGTTTATTTGCGTCTATTTGCGTTCATTTGCGGCTCAACTGCTTTTCTTAGGGTTAATCACAGACGGGTCCGGCCCCCGTCCCGATCACCCACATCAGGCCCTGCCCCGGCGCCCGCCGCCCCGCGGTGTCAGTTCCTCGCGGACCTGGCAGGGCACCTGGCCCTGATCGAGCAGGCGCCCCAGGTAGGCCCCCAACAGCCCCATGCCGAACAGGAGTAGACCCCCGAACAACAGGGCCAGGACCACCCCGAGGCCGAGCTCGGCGCCGAGGACCAGCCAGCCCAGCAGCAGCACAGCGGCGGCGCCGAAGGCGACCAGGGCCGCCCCGACGCAGGCCAGGGACAGGGCCCGCAAGGGGGCTAGCGACAGCCCGGTCAGGAGGTCGAAGTCGAGGGCCACCTGGCGATGCAGCGGCACGTCGGACCTGATCGTAGGCCCAGGCCCGGGCCCTATGCCGACCTCGGTAGGGTTGAGGGCCTGCCGCCAGGCCAGGGCCGGGGGCCATACCTGGGACGGTCCTGCGGCCAGCACCGCCGTCACCAGGTCCCGGTCGAGGCCATGCAGGGAAGCCGCCGGGTCGCTCAGGCCCACCCCGGTGACCCGGGCCCGCAGCCAGAGGCTGGCCCGGCGGACGGGATCGTACCAGGGCGGGTCCTCCTGCCGACGACGCACCGCGGCCACCAGGTCGCGGCCCTGGTCCAGGGCCGCGACCAGGCGCGGGATCTCCTCCGGCGGGGCTTGCAGGTCCCCGCCCAGGGTGATGACCCGCCGGCCCACGCAGGCCGCCAGTCCAAACCGCAGGGCCGCGGCCCGGCCCACCCTGGAGCGCAGGACCAGGACCCGGGTACAGTCCGGGCGCAGCTTGTGCTGCTGGCGCAACAGGGTGCTGGAGCGGTCGCGGCTGCCGTCGTCCACAAAGACCACCTCGAAGGACAGGCCCAGGCCGTCGAGGACCGGGTAGAGCCGGTCGAACAGTTCGGTCAGCACCGGCTCGTCGTCGCACAGGGGCACGACCACGGACAGGGCCAGGTCCGTCGTCGGGGTCTTGGGGGTGTTGGCGTCAGACATGGGCATCCGCTGGCTTGTATCCAAAGGCGTGATCAGTCTTCAGTTTTTCGTTCCGCGTAGTCACCGGGCTCGCTGCGCTTCGCCCGGTCGCGCCGGCGACTCCAGGGACGGAGGAGGTAGAGCCGCGTCGGGAACAGCGGCCGAGGCGGCGCTCCCACGGTGCTTCCGGCCTCGGCGCTAGACGATGGCCTCAAGGCCGCAGCACCTGGCCGTCGTCCGCCCTGAGATCCAGGGCCATGCCCAGGTCGGGGCCAGGCTCCAGCAAGATGTCGCCCCTGCCGGTGTGCACCTCCACCCGATCCCAGGTCCCGGGGACCACCCCGACCAGGATGCGGGTGTCCTTCTCGGTGAAGACCCCGAGGTGGCGGATGCGGTAGTCCACCCGCCCGTCCTGGGTCTCCGAGGACCGCTCCACCCGGCTCCCCGGCAGCCCGAAGCCCCGGGAGCGCAGGCGGATCGCCGCCGTCGCCCCACCCTCCGCCGGAATCCTATGCACCGTCAGGTCCCCGGCGTCGGCGCTCACCCTCAGGACCCGAGGCGGCGCGGCGTCCCCCAGGCGGATCTTCTCGATCTCGGTCTGGGTCATGGGGGTGGCCAGCAGCACGGCGACCAGCATCGCGACCCCGAGCAGCCCGTACCCGGCTAGGGCCAGGCGCGGGTGCCTGAGGGGGGCGACCGGCTCGGGCGGGGCCGCGTCCAGGGCGTCCTCCCGCTGGGGTATGCGCAGCGCGAAGTAGTAGAGGCCCAGGGCCACCCCATAGACCATGACCCCGGACCAGATCACATCCGAGAGGAAATGGTCCCCGGCCAGGATGCGCCCCGCCCCCAACAGGCTGCCGACCGTCAGGGCCACCCCCAGGGCCGCCGCAGCGAGCCAAGGCCGGCGCCGCAGCCAGATCAGGGTGAAGATCACCAGGGCATAGCCCACCGAGCTGTGACCGCAGGGGAAGGACTTGCCGACCCCAGATTCCCCCGGGACCAAGGGCGGCAGGTACGCCTTGGTCCCCTCGAACGCCGCCAACTGGTGGGGCCGCGGCCGGCCCCAGTGCTCCTTGAAGACCTCGTTCACCAGGAGCCCAGGCCCCAGCACCGAGGCGCCGATGACGAAGACCGCATAGAGCCGCAACCGGCGGAACCGCGTGGCAAAGCTGCCCAGCACCAGGACCAGGAGGCTCCCCATCATCACCAGCCCGGACAGCAGCGGGGCAAACTGGTAGAGCAGGCGCCACAGGGACGCCTGGGCCTCGGGCCAGGGGTCGTCCGCCTCCGGGTGATAGAAGGGCGCCGACACCCGAAGATCCAGGTCGGTGAGCCAGAACGGCAGGGTCCCCGCCAGGGCCAGGAATGCCAGCAGGGCGAGCTGTGGGAGCCAGTAGCGGCGGGTAGCGGCCAGGGGTGCCATGGGGATCCGGGGTCGGGGGCGAGGCGCGGAGTATACCGGGTGCGGCGGCGGTTGCCGCTGCCCCTGTCGCCGGCCGGCAATTCCAAATTTGGAACTGCCGCTGGCCGGCCAGGCCGCCGACCCAGTCAGGCTCGGGCTCACAAGAGCGCGGAAAGGTCCAGGAGCACCCCCGGCAGCCCGGGGACCTGGACCGCGCCCAGCTCGGTCGGGGGACCGGACTCGCGGTACCCCGCAGGGCCCGGCGACCGATAGCACAGAATGCCGCCGCCGCGCAGATCCACCAGCCAGACCTCGGGGACGCCGCTGCGGGCATAGACCCCGAGCTTGAGGTCTCGATCCAGGCGCAGACTGGTCTCCGCGACCTCGACCAGGAGCAGGATGTCCAATGGCCCCGGGTGGCGGGCGCGGTATTGAGCGGCCGGGGGCCTCACCAGGGCAATGTCCGGCTGGGGTTCGTTGTGCGGGCCCAGGTGGACCGGGTTCTGGACCCGGACCAGGGCCGCATCGCCGACGGCCCGCTCCAACAAGCGCTGGAGATCTGTCACAACACTGGCATGTGGTGCCCCAATCGGTGGCATCGCGATCACCTCCCCTTCGACCAACTCCACCCGGGCGTCCGCGGCGAGGATGCCATCCTCGGCCATGCGGTAATAGTCCTCTACCGTGAAGCGGTGGTGGCGGATCAGGTCTTCGGCTGCGGTGGACATGGCAGTACGGGCCTATACGGTGGAACTGGGGACCATGGTAGATCAGGCCGACGCCGTCAGACAGGTCGGCGGTGGTGGGGCACCGGGGCCGGGCGCGCACCTTCGGTTTGATTCCGGCCGCCCGCCTGGACATCAGAAGAGATCGAATTGCCTGGCAAGCCGACGGCCTTGGTGACCGGCCTCCAGTTCGTCACCCCGGCAACGGTTGCGGGGGTCCAGGGCTCAGAGCGGCGCCAAGAAGCCCCGCAACTCCGCCAGCAATTCCCGCTCCTGACGGGCCCGACCTGGATACTCGAAGTGCCCGGCTTCGAGGACATAGAGCCGCTTGTCCCCGGGGATGGCGTTGTAGACCGCGAACTGCCCGGGCGGGGCCACCGCCGGGTCGAAGACGGCGGCGGCCACATGCATGGGCTGGCGGATGTGTCTGGCGGCGACGGCGGCGTCGAAGTAGGCCAGGGTTGCGAGCGCCTTGCCTTTGGCCCGGTCGAAGCGCTGCACCGCGGCCCCGCTGCCGGTGGTGGGGAGGCGCAGGCGCAGGGGCTGATGACCGAAGCTCGGCACATTGAGGTGACCGCGGCCGATGCGCTGGTCCCAGGCCAGGGCCATGGCCCCGATACCGCCGCCGAAGCTGATGCCGCAGTAGCCGATGTGCCCGGCCAGCTCTGGAAAGAGCCCGAGCAGGGCCGAGACCCCGGTCCAGACGTCCTCGACACAGCCCCCCAGGATGTACCGGTCCCGCGAGTGGATGTCGTGCAGCACATGCCAGTTGGGGTCGGTGGAGATGGGCGGGCGGCGCGAGCGGGACAGGCCGCGGAAGCAGGGCACCAGGTATACCGCATCTCCCCGAGGCAGGTCCCCGGGTGGGGCCTCGATGCCGCCGTAGCCGTGGCCCAGCATAAGCGCCATCCGGGCCGGCTGGGACAAGGGGGTCAGCAGCCAGCCGCGGATGGGGAAGGCGTCGGTGGATCTGTACTCCATCTCCTGGACGCGAAACCCAGGCAGCGCGACGCTGGAGGCTTGCAGCCGCAGCCCCGGCTCCACCGTCAGGGCATGCCGGTAGCGGGCACCCCAGAAGGGGGCGAACCCATCGGGCTCCGGCGGGGGCTCCACAGCGAGCAGGTCAGTCAGGCTGTATCCGTAACTGGGATCGAAGGGGAACTGACCCATTTGCGTAAATTTGCGTAATTTGCGGCCGAATTGCCCTTTCCAGGTTCACCCGGCCCCGGCCAGGGCGGCGGCGGCCTCCACGTCCACGGCCACCAGGCGGGAGACCCCGGGCTCGTGCATGGTCACGCCCAGCAGGTGGTCGGAGATCTCCATGGTCACCTTGTTGTGGGTGATGAAGATGAACTGGACCTGGGTGGACATGGAGCGCACCAGTTCGCAGAAGCGCCCGACGTTGGCGTCGTCCAAGGGGGCGTCCACCTCGTCGAGCATGCAGAAGGGGGCTGGGTTGAGCTGGAATATGGCGAACACCAGGGCCACGGCGGTGAGCGCCTTCTCCCCGCCGGAGAGCAGGTGGATGCTGGAATTGCGCTTGCCCGGGGGGCGCGCCATAACGGTGACACCGGTCTCCAGCAGGTCCTCGCCGGTGAGTTCCAGATAGGCGTTGCCGCCGCCGAACAGCTTGGGAAAGAGCTGCTGGAACCCCTGGTTGACCTGGTCGTAGGTATCCTTGAAGCGCCCGCGGGTCTCCCGGTCGATCTTGCGGATGGCCGCCTCCAGGGTCTCCAGGGAGCGGGCTATGTCGTCGTGCTGGGCGTCCAGGTAGCGCTTGCGCTCGGACTGCTCGTTGAACTCGTCGATGGCGGCCAGGTTGATGGCCCCCAGGCGGGCGATGCGGGCCTCGACCTTGGCCAGTTCCTCCGCCCAGGCCGGCTCCGTGGCCGCCGGGTCCAGGTTGGCCAAGACCTCCGAGGGGATCAGACTTGATTCCGTAAGCTGCTCCTCCAGGGTGCGGCGACGCACCAGACGTTCCTGACGGGCCAGGCGCAGCTCGTCCAGGGCCCGGGCCCGCTCCCGGGCGGTCTGCTCGGCGCGGTTGCGCTCCTGCTCCAGGGCCCGCACCGAGGCGTCGATCTGCTCCATGCGGTCCCGGGCGGCGGCCAGTTCCGCCTCCACGGTCAGGCGCTGCTCCAACTGCTCGGCCAGCAGCTCCTGGCGCTCGGCCAGGGGCTCGACCAATTCTTCGATGGCCTCGGTGAGTTCTTCCCGCCGGGACAGGGCCTGGGCCTGCTGGGCGCTGGCCCGCTCCAGGCTGCGTTCGGTGGCGACGCGGGCGGCGCGCTTGGACTCGCAACCCACGGCCAGGGACTGGGCCCGTTCCCGGGCGCTCTGCTCGGCGGAGCGCGCAAGGGCCAGGGCCTCGCGCAGACTGACCCGGCGCTCCGCCAATGCCTCGCGCCGCCCGGTGGCGGTCTCTATGGCCTCCAGGTCCGCGTGCAGACGCTCCCGGGTCTCTTCCATTTCCTCGAGGGCGGCGACCCGGGCCTCGGCCAGCTCTTCCAGTTCGGCCCCCAGGGCGGCGCGGCGTTCGTTCTGCTGCTCCAGGCGGCTGCGCTTGGCGGCCAGGTCGGAGCGCACCGCGGACAGCTCCCGGTTGAGCCGGGCCAGGTCATCGCCGGCCTGGGCACGGGCCGCCTCGGTGGCGCGCCGAATGTCCGCCAGGCCGTCCACCGCCTCTGCAAGGCCCACGGCCTTGGCCTCCAGGTCCGCCATCTCCCGGACCAGGGCCCGCACCTCCTCGCCCCGGGCTATGACCCCATCCATGGCCGCCCCGGACCCCGGGGTACGCACCCAGTCGGGCCCCACCAGGACCCCATCCCGGGTGACGATGCGCCCGCCCGGGGGCAGGTCGCGGCGGGCGGCGAGCGCCGCGGGCAGGTCCGCGGCCACCCGCACCCCGCCGAGCAGCCCATGCAGGGGCCAGGGGCAGCGCACCCGGGCCAACAGGTCGTCCGGGTGCTGGTCAGGGCTGGGCCGCGGTGCCGCGGTGTCGTACAGGGTCAGGGCCCCGGGGACCCCCTGCCCTGCCTGGGCATGGCCGTCCAGGTCGGCGGTACACAGGGCCCCCAGGTGGTCGGCCAGGGCGACCTCCAGGGCCCGGTCCCAACCGGGCTCGGCCTCCAGGTGATCCACCAGCCGGGCGGCCCCGGTCAGGCCGCAGGCCCGCAGCCAGTCGCTCAAGCCCGCGTCCGGCTCGCTCAGGGCCGCCTCCTGGAGGGCGGCCAGGGCGGCGTGGCGGCCCCGGGCCTGTTGCAGGTCGGTGCGGGCCAGGTCCAGGGCCTGGCCCAGGTCCCGGGCCTGACCCTCGACTGCTGCCAGGGCGGCGCGGGCCTGGCCCTGGGCCGACTCGGCCGCGTCGAGCTGACCGGCCAGGTCCTCGGCCTGCTCGGTCAGGGCCTCGATGCGCTCGGCCAGCTCGCCGACCTCCAGGCGCCCCAGTTCAGTCTCCAGGCGCAGGCCGCGTTGGCGTTCCTGCTCCAGGCGCTGCTCCAGGTGGTTGATACGGGCCCGCTCGACCTGGGCGCGCTGGGCAGGCGCGGCGGCGGCCTGGTTGAACTCGTCCCAG
Source organism: Lamprocystis purpurea (assembly GCA_020718945.1). Classification (GTDB taxonomy): domain Bacteria; phylum Pseudomonadota; class Gammaproteobacteria; order Chromatiales; family Chromatiaceae; genus DYRB01. The sequence continues at coordinate 7,027 of DYRB01000112.1, forward strand.
TCCCGCTCCCAGGCGGCCAGGGCCGCCTCGGCGGCGGCGACCTGCCCCCCGGCGACGCCCTGGGCGACGCGGGCTTGCGCCAGGTCCGGTTCCTCCTGGGCCAGGGCGGAGGCCAGCTCGGCCAGGAGTTGGGTATCGCGCTCCAGGTGGACCTGGCCCCCGGCCAGCTCCTGGCCCAGGCGGGCCAGCTCGGTCTCCTGGCGCGAGCGGGTCTCCCGGGCGTACTGGATGGCCTGCTCCAGGCGGGCGATCTCCGAGCCCACGGCGTAGAAGCGCCCCTGGACCTGGTTGAATCGCTCGGAAGCGGCGGTGTAGGCCTCGCGGCTGGCCTCGATGTCGGCCTCCAGGCGACGCTGGCGGGCGATCTCCGCCTCCACCGCGTTGTCCTGCTCAGCCAGGGTCCGGTCCTGGGCGGCGATCTCGGTGTCCAGGGCGCGCCAGCGCAGGGCCTTCAGCTCCGCGTCCAGGCGCCGCTCCTCGCCCTTGAACTGCTGGTACTTCTGGGCCACCGCCGCCTGGCGCTCCAGGTGGGCGAGCTGCTTGGCCACCTCGTCGCGCAGGTCCGTGAGGCGATCCAGGTTGTCCTGGGTGGCCCGCATGCGCGACTCGGTCTCCTTGCGCCGCTCCTTGTACTTGGATATGCCGGCCGCCTCTTCCAGGAACAGGCGCAGGTCCTCCGGCTTGGCCTCGATGAGCCGGGAGACCATGCCCTGCTCGATGATGGAGTAGGAGCGCGGCCCCAGGCCGGTGCCGAGGAACAGGTCCTGGATGTCGCGGCGGCGGCAGCGGGCGCTGTTCAAAAAATAGGCGGACTGGCCGTCCCGGGACACCTGGCGCTTGACCGAGATCTGGGCGTACTTGGCGTACTCACCCCCGGCGGAGCCGTCGGCGTTGTCGAAGACCATCTCGATGCTGGCCGTACCCACCGGCTTGCGCCCGCTGGAGCCGTTGAAAATGACGTCGGCCATGGACTGGCCGCGCAGCATCTTGGCCGAGGACTCCCCCATGACCCAGCGGACCGCGTCTATGACGTTGGATTTGCCGCAGCCGTTGGGCCCCACGATCCCCACCAGGTTGCTGGGGAACGGGACCGTGGTGGGGTCCACGAAGGACTTGAATCCGGCGAGTTTGATCTTCTCCAGGCGCATCGCGGCAAGATACCCGAGAAGGGGGTTTTGGGCGAGGTTTGTCCCCTGCC
>DYRB01000113.1 GCA_020718945.1 Lamprocystis purpurea
CGGATCGGCTCGGCATTGGTCTCCGCCCGACGCGACTTGCTCGACAGTATGCCCAACATGCGGTCGGAGTCGCGCACCGAGGAGACCTCGGGGTTGGTGACCACGATGGCGTCGTCGGCGAAGTACATGGCCATGGTCGCGCCGTGCTCAATGCCCGCCGGGGAGTCGCAGACGATGTAGTCGAAGGTCTTGGTCAGTTCTTCCAGGACGGTACCCACCCCCTCCTTGGTCAGGGCCTCCTTGTCGCGGGTCTGGGAGGCCGGCAGCACGTACAGGTTGTCGCAGCGCTTGTCGCGGATCAGGGCCTGGTTGAGGTTGGCCTCGCGGTTGATGACGTTGACGAAGTCATAGACCACGCGACGCTCGCACCCCATGATCAGGTCCAGGTTGCGCAGACCCACGTCGAAGTCGATGACCGCCGTGCGGCTGCCGCGCAGGGCCAGCCCCATGGCCAGGGCTGCACTGGTGGTGGTCTTGCCCACGCCGCCCTTACCGGACGTGATTACGATGATTCTCGCCAAGTTGACACCCTCCTTCGGGGGTTGATCCTTCGGTTAGCATTACGAAAACGGTGGTGTCGGGCAGGCCTGGGTCCGACCCGTTGGGGCGCCGCGTCTGTGCGCCGCTGCCCCGATTGAATCCTAGAGCCGCTCGATGCGCAGCACCTTCTGATCCAGGTATATCTGTACCGGCCCGCCCTTGACCTCGTTGGGGATGTTCTCGCTGACCCGATAGTGGCCGGCCACCGAGACCAGTTCCGCCTGGAGGTCCTGGCAGAAAATGCGCGCCTCGGTATCACCCTTCATCCCCGCCAGGGCCCGGCCGCGCAGGGGTCCGTAGACGTGGATGTTGCCATCGGCCATCAGCTCGGCCCCAGGGCTCACCGACGCCACCACCGACAGGTCGCCGCCGGCGGCGTAGATCCGCTGGCCCGAGCGCACCGGGCGGGTGATCAGGGTGAAGGGGCTGCCGGGCTTGGGGGCGGGCTCCGGCTCGGGCTCGGGCCGGGAGGCCCTGGCCGCGGACGGTGCCATGCGCCGTACCAGGGCATCGCCCAGGATGGCCAGTTCCATGCCCTCGGCGGCGACGTGCTGGGCCTGGGTGCCACCGCGCACGCCGAAGGGGATCATGCCGAAGCCACGCAGCAGGCCCACCAGCAGGGGGAACTGGACCTCGCCGGCCGACTCGGTCAGGCCGGTCAGGTCTATGACCACCGGGGTGTTGCGAAAGAAGTCCGGGGCCTGCTCGACCTTGGCCCCGATCTCCTCGGCCACCGCGTCCATGTCGACGCCCAGGAGTCGAATGACCGGCAGGGTGAAACCTGCCGCCTTGAGTTCGAAGGCCGGGGGCGGCGCGGATTGCTGTGCACTGGCGGTCATGCGATTGGTAACTTGAGTCCCTGGAGGCTGGGGATAGGACCCGCCCCGGGGGCGGTATCGTCAACGGGCGGTAATGCTAACCGGAGCGCGCCCCTTGTCATAGGGCGGCTTAAAAAATTCAAGGGCCGCCCCGCCGGCAAGTCGGTAGCCGCATCAGCCCGGCGGCCACTGCATGGGGCGCCCGCCGAGCAGGTGCAGGTGCAGATGGAACACCGTCTGGCCCCCGGCGGCGTTGCAATTGATCACCACCCGGTAGCCGGCCTCGGCGATGCCGACCTGTTTCGCCACCCGGGCGGCGGCCAGGAACAGCTTGCCGACCAGTTCCGCGTCCTCCTCTTCCAAGTGGTTCAGGGTCGGGATGGGCTTGCGCGGGATGATCAGGATGTGGGTCGGGGCCTGGGGACTCAGGTCCCGGAAGGCGACCAGGTCGTCGTCCTGGTAAAGGATGTCGGCAGGGATCTCCCCCGCGGCGATGCGCCCAAAGATGGTGTCAGACACGTTGTCCTCCTGAATTGGATCAGATCGCATGGCGGCCGGCGAAGGCGTGGGCCAGGGTGCCGCCGTCCACATGCTCCAGTTCGCCGCCCAGGGGCACCCCGTGGGCGATGCGGGTGACCCGCACCCCGTGCCGGGCGGCCTGTTCGGCGATGTAGTTGGAGGTGGCGATGCCCTCCACGGTGGCGCTCACCGCCAGGATCAGCTCCGCCAGCCCCCCCTCCCGGAAACGCGCCTCCAGCACATCCAGACCGAGCTGGGCCGGACCCAGGCCGTCCAGGGGCGAGAGCCGCCCGCCCAGCACGAAATAGAGCCCGCGGAACCCCGTCGCCTGCTCGATGGCGACGATCTCCGCCGGGTTCTCCACGATGCACAGCAGGCTCGGGTCGCGATTGGGGTTGGCGCACAGGGCGCACAGGGCCTGTTCGCTGAGCGTCCGGCAACGGGCGCAGCGGTTGATGCGCTCCATGGCGTCGCCGAGGACCACCGCCAGGCGCCGCCCGCCCTCCCGGTCGTGGTCCAGGAGGTGGAAGGCGATGCGCTGGGCCGACTTGGGCCCCACCCCCGGCAGGCAGCGCAGGGCGTCGATGAGCTGGTTGAGGAGCGAGCGCTCGGCCATGGACTGGGGACTCAGAAGGGCAGCTTGAAGCCGGGGGGCAGGGGCAGGCCTGAGGTCACGTCGGCCATGCTCGACTGGGTGCGCTCGGCCACCCGCTGTACCGCGGCATTGACCGCGGCGGCCACCAGGTCCTCCAGCATCTCCCGATCATCGCCCATGAGCGCTGGGTCTATGACCACGCGCTTGACCTCGTGGCGGCCGTTCATCACGACCTTGACCATACCGCCACCGGACTCGCCGGTGACCTCCTCCTGGGCCAGGCGCTCCTGGGCGCGCTGGAGGTCCTCCTGCATCTTCTGGGCCTGCTTCAGGATATTGCCTAGTCCGCCTTTCACTTGGGGCACCTCGCGTCGAATGGGTTTAGGAGAGAAGATGGGGCCGCAAATGAACGCAAATGAACGCGAATGGGCCCTGCGCTCGGTGCCACAGCCGGCAGGTTCGACCCAGGAGGCCCATGCGGACCCTGGTACATTGGCGTGCATTTGCGTTCATTTGCGGCAAAAAGTTCTCAGTCGGCCGGCCGAATACTGTCGGGGACCCACTCCGCGTCAAAGCGCTCCTTGAGCCCCAGGGCCACCGGGTCGGCGTGCATGCCCGCCACCGCCTGGGCCTGACGCTCCGCGTCCTGGCGCACCCGGCGCCGGGCCGGGGTGTCCTGTTCGGGCTTGCGCACCTGGATGTCCAGGGTCACCGGGGTCCCCAGGGCCCCGGCCAGGGCGCTGCGCAGGCGCTCGACTGCCGAGGGGATCTGAGTATTCTCGCCGGCCGGGTCCAGGTTGAGGCACAGCCGAGCCCCGTCCCAGGAGGCCAGTTGGCAGTTGCTGGCCAGTTCGGCGGCCAGGGCGCGCAGGCCGAGGCTTGCGACCAGGGGGTGCCAGTCCTCGGGGCCCTGGAGCCTGGCCTTGGCCACCGCGGGCGACGCGGCGGCCGGCGGTCCCTGGCGACCCGGCGACGCGGGTTCCGCCCTATCGGCCCGGCCCGGTGGCGCGACCCTGGGGGCGCGCTGCGCCCGCGGGTCGGCCACGGGGGCAGCGCCATCGGGGTCGAAGGCCAGGCCGGGATCGAAACCGCCGAAATCCCCGTCAGCCACCGACGCGGGCGGGCGCAGGGCCGGGTTGGGGCTGGATGGGGCGGCAGCGGCGCTGGCCGGACGCACGACCCTGGCCTGGGGTTGAACAACCGGCACCGATGCAGCCGTTGGCGGGGTCGCCGGGCGAGGCCCGGCCCCGACCGACGCGCCGGTGTTCGACCTGGCCGTCGGCGCAGCCTCGGGCCGAAAAGCCAGGGCCCGCAGCAGGACCATCTCCAGCCCGGTGCGCGGGTCCGGGGCCAGGGGCAGGTCTTGCTGGCCGAGCAGGACCACCTGGTAGAAGAGCTGCACGTCCTCCGGGGCCAGGCGGGAGGCCAGGTCGGCGATGCGCCCCCGGTCCGGGTCCTCGGCGGCCAGGGTCGCCGGGACCTGCTGACGCAGCGCGATGCGGTGCAGCAGGAGCAGCAGTTCCCGCAAGACCTCCCCCAGGTCCGGGGTCAGGTCCTGGATGCGTGCCACCTCCGCCAGGACCCGGGCCCCCTCCCCCGCCGCCAGGGCCTCCGCCAGGTCCAGGGTCAGGCCCCGGCCCACGGTGCCGAGCATGGCCCCGACCTCGTCGTAGACCACCTGCCCGCCGCCGAAGGCGATGGCCTGATCCAGCAGGCTGAGCCCGTCGCGCATGCTGCCGTCCGCCGCCCGCGCCAGCAGGGCCAGGGCTTGTGGGTCACTCGGGATGCCCTCGACCTCCAGGATGTGCGCCAACTGCCCCTGGATCTCCCCGGGGGACAGGCGCTTGAGGGTGAATTGCAGGCAGCGAGACAGCACCGTCACCGGGACCTTCTGGGGGTCCGTGGTGGCGAGCAGGAACTTCACATGGGGGGGCGGCTCTTCCAGGGTCTTGAGCAGGGCATTGAAGCTCCCCGTGGAGAGCATGTGCACCTCGTCGATGAGGTACACCTTGTAGCGCCCGCTGATGGGGGCGAAGGGGACGTTGTCCATCAGCTCGCGGGTCTGATCGACCTTGGAGCGTGAGGCGGCGTCCACCTCCAGCAGATCCACGAAGCGCCCCTCGTCCACAGCGCGACAGGCCGAGCAGACCCCACAGGGGGTGGAACTGACCCCCTGCTCACAGTTGAGGGCCTTGGACAGGATGCGCGCCAAGGTGGTCTTGCCCACCCCGCGGGTCCCGGTGAAGAGATAGGCGTGATGGAGTTGGCCGCGGTCCAGGGCGTTGGACAGGGCGCGCACCACATGGCCCTGCCCCACCATGTCCGCGAAGGACCTGGGGCGCCATTTGCGTGCCAGTACCTGATAGGACATGGGGTGCCGTCGCCGGGGTGGTGGAGTCAGCGCCGGAGTGTACCCGAAGGGGGGGCGGCCTTCACGCCCGCCCGGGCGGCCGATGACCAGAGCAGACATCCAAAAGAGGGAGGCGGCCACGCCAGCCACACCCCGGCACACACATCTACCGCTGCGGCTGCTCCCTTCCGGGCCTGACCGGGTTCACGGTTTCGCGTTGCGGGGGGACCGGCGCGGACCACCATAGAGGCGGCCCCGGGGGGACCCCAGGACCGCCGCGGACGTTAACAAAGGCGGGCAGCGAATACAAGCGCGGCGACCTGGGCGACAGATCAACCGGGCTTGGGCTTGCGCCAGGTATAGACGGCGGTAACGGCGTAGTTCCACACGGCCCCGACCAGGATGCCGGCCACCGCGGACAGCACCCAGGACGAGTCGGCCTGGTACAGGTAGGTGGCGATGCCGACGTTGGCCAGGGCCCCGACGCTGCATGCGAGCACGAAAGACACCCAGCCCCATAGCAGGTCCCGGCCGCGCAGGCGCATGTCGCGGTAGGTCAGGATGTTGTTCAGGAAGAAGTTGCTGGTCATGGCCACCAGGGTCGCCGCCGACTGGCCGACCAGGAAGGATGCCCCGCCCTCCCGATGCAGGGCCCAGAGCACCGCCAGGTGGACAAAGACCCCCAGGCCGCCGATCAGGGAGAAGGCGATGAAACGGATGGGAATCCAGGGCCCGAGGAACTTCTGCATGACCATCAGCAGGTATTCCCAGAGCACCGCCTTGTCGAGCTTGCTGGCCCCGGCCGTGCGCAGGCGGAACTCGTAGGGGACTTCCTTGAAGCTCGGCGGCTGGGGACAGGAGGCGAAGATGTCGAGCAGGATCTTGTAGCCGACCCCACTCAGACCCCGCACGCAGGACTGGAGCAGCCCCGCCTTGAGCATGAAGAAGCCGCTCATGGGGTCCTGGAGATCGACCTTGATGAGCAGCCGCCCCAGGGCCCCGGCGAAGCGGCTCATGGACTGGCGCCTCGCATCCCAGTCCCCGACCCCGCCGCCGGCCACATAGCGGCTGCCGACCACGATGTCCAGGTTCTCGCCCTTGAGGGTGGAGAGCATGAGCGGGAGCCGGGTCTCGTCGTGCTGGAGGTCGCCGTCGATCACCGCGATATAGGGCGCGGCGGTGGCCAGCATCCCCTCGATGCAGGCCGAGGACAGGCCGCGCCGGCCCACCCGTTGGAGGACGCGCACCCGTCTGTCCTTGGCTGCGATGTCCCGGGCCAGGCGCCAGGTCTGATCGGCGGAGTCGTCATCGACGAAGATCAGTTCCCAGTCGATGCCGTCCAGGGCGGCGGCGACCCGGCGCACTATCTCCGCGACGTTGTCCGCCTCGTTGTAGGTCGGGACCACGACGGCCAACTCGGGGGCTGGACACTGTTGGGACTTGGACTCTGGCATGGATCGGCCATCCGCGGGGGCCTGGGCAGGCCGGTTCGGTTAGAATGCGCCGCGCCCCGGGGGCCCGGCGGAGTCGAGGATTCTACACCGGCGACGGTCCCTGTCCGGCGCCCCCATCCGCCAACTGGCAGTTCCAAATTTGCTGGCTGGACCGGTGCCCGTGGGAGCGGCGCCTCGCCGCGACCGAGTAGTTTGGTGGCCCCCGGGCTCGCTGCGCTTCGCCCGGTCGCGCCGAGGCGGCGCTCCCACGGTGCTTCTGGCCGCGATGTTGAACGATGGGCTCAAATTTGGAATTGCTGTCCGCCAACACTGGCCGACGCAAGGCCACTGATCCGCCACCGGCCCAGGACCCGCGAGGAAACCCCGCCCATGCCTGCCCAAGCCCCGGCCCTAAGTCCCACCGGGCGTCTGGCCCTGCTGATCCTGGCCATCACCCTCTGGCGCCTGGCGCTGGCCTGGCTGCTGCCGGTCACCCAGGACGAGGCCTACTATTTCGACTGGGCCCGCAACCTGGCCTGGGGCTACTTCGACCACCCGCCCGGGGTGGCCCTGCTGGGCCTGGGCATCCGGGTCTTCCCGGGTTCTGCCCTGGGCGGACGCCTGGGGACCCTGATAGCGGCGACCCTGACCCTGATCGTCCTGGCGGCCTTCTATCGCCGCTGCGGCCTCAAGGACGGGCCCCTGAGCCTGGCGGTACTCCTGGCCGCGGCGACCTTCCCGGGGATGGGCGGCGGTATCATCGCCACCCCGGACACCGGGCTCGCCCTGGCCTGGGCCCTGGCCCTGCATGAGGCCCTGGCGGCCTTGCAGGGGGACCGCCGCCGTTGGCTCTCAGCCGGCCTGGCGGTGGGGCTCGGCACAATGGCCAAGTACCCCATGGTCCTCATCGGCCCGGTCTTTCTCTGGGCACTGGTGCGCTCCGACCCCAGGGCCCTGCGCGGCCCCTGGCCCTACCTGGGCGGCTTGGTCGCCCTGCTGATCTTCGCCCCCCACCTGTTGTGGAATGCCCAGAACGATTGGGTGACCATGCGTTTCCAGTTCGGCCACGGCTTCGCCAGCGAGACCGGGCCCCTGATCGCCCAGGGGCTGCCGGAGGCGGTGCGGGCTGTGACCCCACCAGCGGCGGATGGGCCCCTGACCGGCTGGGCGCGGATCGGCGGCGTCAGCGCCTACCTCGGCACCCAGGGGGCCCTGTGGGGCCTGCTGCTCATCCCCGCCGTGCTGGCCCTGGTGCGGCGGCGCTCCGTATCCGGGGTGGAGGGCTGGATCCTGGACCCCAAGGCCAGGCCGTTGCTCTGGGCAGGGGCCCTGTTCCCTCTGGCCTTCTTCGCCTGGATCGCGAGCCTGGCAGACCCCGAGCCCAACTGGCCAGCCATGTACCTGATGAGTGCCGCGCCCCTGGCCGCCCTGACCCTGGTCCGGGTCGCCCCCTGGGTGTGGGCCGCGGCCTTGGGCAATGCCCTGCTGGTCGGGCTCTATGCCCTGCACGCGGCCACCGCCACCCTGCCCCTGGGCGACGGCATGGACCGGGTGCTGCGGGAGACCCACGGCTATCCGGAACTGGCCGGGCGGGCCGCGGCCCTGGACGGCCTGGTCTTCGCCGACGGCTACCAGACCGCGGCCATGCTCAACTTCTACCGCCCGGGCCTGGCGGTGACCCAATGGCCCGGGGTCACCCGGCCCTCAGAGTACCTGCGCGGGGTCATAGCAGCGCCGGTCGGCCTAGACCAGGTGCGTGCCGCCGGGGGCTTCTGGCTGGTGGGACGCAGGTCCGTGCCGGCCAAGATCGAGGGCTTCGTCGCCCAACCCCCCAGGGTGTTGATCGACTGCAAGGGGTCGCCCCTGGTCGAGGTCGCGACCGACTCGCCCGAGGAGGCAAAACCGCCCTGCCCCCGCCCCCTGCACCGGTGGCAACTGGTGCGCTATGTCCCGGCGGGCGGC
>DYRB01000114.1 GCA_020718945.1 Lamprocystis purpurea
TTGGCCCCCTGCTCGCCCTTGCAGGCGATGAAGTCGTCGTAGGCGATGACCTCGGCGCGGATGAAGCCGCGCTCGAAGTCGGAGTGGATGACCCCGGCGGCCTGGGGGGCCTTGGCGGACTTGGGGATGGTCCAGGCGCGGACCTCTTTGACCCCGGCGGTGAAGTAGGTCTCGAGACCTAACAGGCTGTAGCCGGCCCGCACCACCCGGTTCAGGCCGGGCTCGTCCAGGCCCAGGTCGGCGAGGAAGGCACCGCGCTCGTCCTCTTCCAGTTCGACGATCTCGGCCTCGATGGCGGCGCACACCGGCACCACCAGGGCCCCTTCGCGCTCGGCCAGGGCGCGCACGGCGTCCAGGTAGGGGTTGTCCTGGAAGCCGTCCTCGGCGACGTTGGCGATGTACATGGTGGGCTTGTTGGTGAGCAGGAACAGGTCGCGGATCTCCGTCTGCTCGTCGGCGCTCAGGCCCAGGGCGCGCACGGGGTGGCCGGTGTTGAGCTGATCGCGGACCCGCTCCAGCAACTCCTTGCGCACCCCGGCCTTCTTGTCGCCGACCTTGGCGGCGCGGCTGGCCCGGTCCAGGGCCTTTTCGACGGACTCCAGGTCCGCCAGGGCGAGCTCCGTGTCTATGACCTCGATGTCCCCCAGGGGGTCGATCTTGCCGGCAACGTGGATGACATCGTCGTTGACGAAGCAGCGCACCACATGGGCTATGGCGTCGGTCTCGCGGATGTTGGCGAGGAACTTGTTGCCCAGCCCCTCGCCCTTGGAGGCCCCGGCGACCAGGCCGGCGATGTCCACGAAGGACATGCTGGTGGGGATGATGGCCTGGGGCTTGACGATGGCGGCCAGGGCGTCGAGCCTGGGGTCCGGCAGGGGCACCACGCCCACATTGGGGTCTATGGTGCAGAAGGGATAGTTCTCCGCCGCTATGGCCGCCTTGGTCAGGGCGTTGAAGAGGGTGGACTTGCCCACGTTGGGCAGACCCACGATACCGCATTTGAAGCCCATGTCAGTTTCCTGCCGGCAAAGGGGCAGGATCTTACCGGAACCGGGGGCGGGGGCCCAGCCAGACCACAGGGTCGCAGCCCTGAAGCGCGAACCTGGCGTCCCACTGTCTTAGGGCGACCCAGGTGTCGGCGCGGCCCGGCGCTGACCTCGCCGGGACTGGGTGCGCTCATGCTCTATGTCGGCAAACACGAACGGGTCGCTGCCTTCACGCCGGTTACGCAGGTTTGCGATGTAAGGGCCAAGAATATTAGAATTCGTTAAATTGCACCAGCCCGCGCAGGCCGACCATGTCCGACCCCATGCCCAGTTCAGAAGGCGAAACCGGCCGGGTCGAGGTCAAGGAGACCACCTGCTACATGTGTGCCTGCCGCTGCGGCATCCGGGTGCACCTGCGCGACGGGCAGATCCGTTACATCGAGGGCAATCCCGATCATCCCCTCAATCAGGGGGTGATCTGCGCCAAGGGGTCCTCGGGGATCATGAAGCAGTACTCCCCGGGGCGCCTGACCCAGCCCCTGTTGCGCAAGCCCGGGGCCCTGCGTGGGGAGGGGGCCTTCGAGGCCATCTCCTGGGCCCAGGCCTTCGATCTGCTGGGGGAGCGGCTGCGCAAGATCCGCGCCGAGGACCCCAAGCGCTTCGGCCTGTTCACCGGGCGCGACCAGATGCAGGCCCTCACCGGGCTCTTCGCCAAGCAGTTCGGCACCCCCAACTACGCGGCCCATGGCGGTTTCTGCTCGGTCAACATGGCCGCCGGGCTCATCTACACCATCGGCGGCTCCTTCTGGGAGTTCGGCGGCCCGGACCTGGACCGGGCCAAGCTGTTCGTCATGATCGGCACCGCCGAGGACCATCATTCCAACCCGCTGAAGATCGCCATTTCCAAATTCAAGCGGCGCGGCGGGCGCTTCGTCTCCATCAACCCCATCCGCACCGGCTACTCGGCCATCGCCGACGAGTGGGTCCCCATCAAGCCGGGGACCGACGGGGCCCTGCTGCTGGCCATCATCCACCAGATCCTCAAGCAGGGGCTGTTCGACCGCGACTTCCTGGTCCAGTACACCAACGCCGCCGAGCTGGTGGTGGACGAGCCGAGCGCGGACGATCACGGCCTGTTCCGCCGCTTCGAGATCCACGCCGAGGAGGGGTGCTTCGACCCAGAGAACAAGCTCTGGTGGGACCCGGAGATCGGCGCCGTCGGCACCCATACCCCGGGGGCCGAGCCGCGACTGCTGGGCAGCTATACCCTGGACGACGGGACCCATGTGAAGCCGGCCTTCCAGCTCCTCAAGGAGCGGGTGGACGCCTATACCCCGGAGTGGGCGGCGGGTATCACCGGCATCCCGGCGGACACCATCCGCCGCCTGGCCCACGAGATGGGGGTCACGGCCCGGGACCAGAAGATCGAGCTGCCCATCCCCTGGACCGACTGCTGGGACAACGAGCACGCCTCGGTCACCGGTAACCCGGTCGCCTTCCACGCCATGCGCGGCATGGCGGCCCATTCCAATGGCTTCCAGACCATCCGGGCGCTGGGCATCCTGATGACCATCTTGGGGACCATCGACCGCCCGGGGGGGTTCCGCCACAAGGCCCCCTTCCCCCGCCCCATACCGCCCTGTCCCAAGCCGCCCCATGGCCCCGAAGGGGTGCAGCCGGATACCCCGCTGGACGGCATGCCCCTGGGCTGGCCGGCCAAGCCTGAGGACCTGTTCGTGGACGAGGCCGGGGAGCCGGTGCGCATCGACAAGGCCTTCTCCTGGGAGCACCCATTGGCGGTGCACGGGCTGATGCACAACGTCATCACCAACGCCTGGCGCGGCGACCCCTACCGGCTGGACACCTTGCTGCTGTTCATGGCCAACATGGCCTGGAACTCGTCCATGAACACGGTGGAGGTCCGCAAAATGCTGGCGGACAAGGACGACAACGGGGAGTACAAGATCCCCTTCCTGGTGGTGTGCGACGCCTTCGCCTCGGAGACCGTGGCCTTCGCCGACCTGGTCCTGCCCGATACCACCTATCTGGAGCGCCACGACGTGCTCTCCATGCTCGACAGGCCCATCTCCGAGTTCGACGGCCCGGTGGACTCGGTGCGCATCCCGGTCCTGCCCCCCACTGGGCAATGCAAGCCCTTCCAGGAGGTGCTGATCGAGCTGGGGTCGCGCCTGGGGCTGCCGGCCTTCGTCAAGGAGGACGGGTCGCGCAAGTACCGAGACTACCCTGACTTCATCATCAACTACGAGACCTCGCCGGGTTCCGGCATCGGCTACCTGGCCGGCTGGCGGGGCAAGGGCGGGGAGAAGTTCCTCAAGGGCGAGCCCAACCCCCGCCAGTGGGAGATGTACGCCAACAACGGCTGCTTCTACCACCACGAGCTGCCGCGCTCCTACCAGTACATGCGCAACTGGAACAAGGGCTACCTGCACTGGGCCCGGGCCCATGGCATGACCCGCTACGCCGAGCCCATCACCCTGAACCTCTATTCCGAGGTCTTGCAGCGCTTCCGCCTCGCCGCCCAGGGCAAGCGCGTCGGCCGCCAGCCCCCGGATCGGCTGCGTAAGCGTATCGACACCTACTTCGACCCCCTGCCGTTCTACTATGAGCCCCTGGAGGCACGCCTCACCGACACCCAGCGCTACCCGCTCAATGCCTTGACCCAGAGGCCCATGGCCATGTACCACTCCTGGGACAGCCAGAACGCCTGGTTGCGGCAGATCCACAGCCACAACTATCTGTTCGTCAACCCCAGGGTCGGGGTGGCCAACGGCTTCGACGACGGCGACTGGATCTGGGTCGAATCGCCCTACGGCAAGGTGCGCTGCATGTGCCGCTTCTCCGAGGCGGTGGAGCCTGGGACCGTGTGGACCTGGAACGCCATCGGTAAGGCGGCCGGGGCCTGGGGCCTGGGGGCTGGGGCGGACGAGGCGCGCAAGGGTTTCCTGCTCAACCATCTCATCGGCGAGGAGCTACCGCCCACCGAGTGTGGCGAGCATGTCTCAAATTCCGACCCGGTCACAGGCCAGGCGGCCTGGTTCGATGTGCGGGTGCGGGTCTACAAGGCCGGCCCGCAGGAGCCTAAGATCAGTTCGCCCCAGTTCGCTACCATGCCCAGGCTGCCCGGGCAGGACAGGCGCCGCGGGCGCTGGCAGGCTTACGTGGCCGGGCTGTTCACTAAGAAATGATCCAACCACCCGAGGAAGACACCATGACCAAGCTAACCGCCGACGCCCAGGCCAACCATGACCTGTTCGTCAAGACCGTGAAGGAGACCGGGCTCGTCTGGGGCCTCAAGGTCGAGGACGACTGGGCCGTGTGCGAGTCCAACGAATACGAGGACCAGATGGTCTTCCCCTTCTGGTCTGACGAGGCCGACGCCCGTCTCCATTGCGAGGACGAGTGGGCCGAGTATGCCCCGGCGACCATAGCCCTGGATGAGTTTGCCCAGGACTGGCTGGTGGGCATGGACGAGGACGGGCTCCTGGTGGGCACCAACTGGGATGCGGACCTGTCCGGCATGGAGGTCGAGCCCATGGAGCTGGCCGAGGCCCTGGGCTACGAGGTCGAGGAGGACGATGAGGACGAGGATGAAGATGAGGACGAGGACGCCGATGATGGCGACGATGACGGCGACGACCGGGCCAAAAAGGTCTAGGCCGGCGGCCCAAGCCCGGACCGCACCCGCTCCGGGTGCGGCTGACCCCCCAGGACACGCGACATGACCCAACTGGCCCTCGTCATCGACCTCAACGTCTGTGTGGGCTGTCACGCCTGCGTAACCTCCTGCAAGCAGTGGAATACCTCCGGCTGGGCCGGGCCCCTGGTGGACAAGAACCCCTACGACGCCGAACCCACCGGGACCTTCTTCAACCGGGTCCAGACCTTCGAGGTGGGGACCTTCCCGCTCACCGAGACGGTCCACTTCCCCAAGTCCTGCCTGCACTGCGAGGACCCGCCCTGCGTCCCGGTCTGCCCCACCGGGGCCTCCTACAAGCGCCCGGACAACGGCGTGGTGCTGGTGGACTACGACAAGTGCATCGGCTGCAAGTACTGCTCCTGGGCCTGCCCCTACGGCGCCCGGGAGATCGACGAGCAGCAGCGGGTGATGAAGAAGTGCACCCTGTGCATCGACCGCATCATCGACCTGGCCCTGCCCGAGCGGGAGCGCAAGCCCGCCTGCGTCCTGGCCTGTCCGACCAGCGCCCGGCTGTTCGGCGACGTGCACGATCCCAACTCCGAGGTCTCGGTGGCCATCCGCGAGCGGGGCGGTTACCAGCTCATGCCGGAGTGGGGCACGCGCCCGTCCAACCATTATTTGCCGCGACGGCGCACCGCCCTGCACATCAACGAGGACGAGCTGGTGCGCGCCGACAACCCGCTGCGCCGCGAGGACCTGACCACCTACACCGGCGAGGAGGCATTGGACGATGTGGCCTGGTAACCGCGTAGGGTCGGCTTTGCGGACCGACGAGGCCCAGGTCGGTCGTCCGGCCCCGTTGTCCCCCTGCAACGCTTAGGTCCGCACAGCGGACCCTACGAGTCGCCATGCACCCAGCCCTATCGGTCATATTCCTCACCACCCTGATCGGCGCCGGTCAGGGGCTGTTCCTGGCCCTGTACACCGGCCAGGTCTACGCCCTGGCCAACCTGCTCCCGGCCCAGGGGGCAGGCTTCTACGTCGGCGGGAGCCTGATCGCCCTGGCCCTGCTGGTCGGCGGGCTCATCGCCTCCTTCTTTCACCTGGGCCGCCCGGAGCGGGCCTGGCGGGCTGCTACCCGTTGGCGCACCTCCTGGCTGTCCCGGGAGGTCCTGGTCCTGCCCCTGGTCATGGCCCTGGTGGCCGCCTATGGCCTGGCCCACTACCTGGGCTGGACGGCCCCCTTGTTCAGCCTGGCCGGGACCCTGCCGATCACCCCGACCCTGATCATAGGGCTGTTCGGGACCCTGGCGGTCTTTGCACTGTTCCTGTGCACGGCCATGATCTACGCGGCGGTGCCCTTCCTGGAGGAGTGGCATAGCCCGCTCACCGTGGCCAACTTCACCCTGTTCGGCATCGCCTCGGGCTTCCTCCTGGCGGCCGGGTACTCCGCCTGGCTGGGCAACCAACTGGTCGCCTTCTTCGGGACCTGGGGGGTGATCGCCACCCTCCTGGCCCTGGTCACCCGGCTCGGCGCCCTGGCCCGCAACCGCTCCCTGGCCAGGGGCAAGGGACGCAAGAGCACGGTGCAGTCGGCCATTGGGGTGCGCCACTCGGCGGTGGTGCAGAAGGCCCAGGGGGCGACCGGGGGCTCCTTCAACACCCGGGAGTTCTTCCATGGGCGCAGCCCCGGGACCCTGAAGGTGCTGCGCAACCTGTTCCTGCTGCTGGTCTTCGTCCTGCCCGTGGCCCTGGTGGCCCTAGGTTATGTGCTGGAGTCCGCGACCCTGCCCCTGGCGGCCTTCGCCGTCCAGTACCTGGGGCTCCTGATAGAGCGCTGGTACTTCTTCGCCGAGGCGACCCACCCCCAGAATCTCTATTACAGCGGCGTCTCCTGACGGAAAGCGGACGCAACAGGCGGATTCTGCGCCCCGTCGCCCATTGGCCCCGCCTCCGGCCCTGTTAGACTTGGTGCCCATACCAAGTCTGTAACCGGGGTCGCACGCGACCTGCGCAGGGGCGAGCA
This sequence comes from Lamprocystis purpurea, assembly GCA_020718945.1. Taxonomy (GTDB): domain Bacteria; phylum Pseudomonadota; class Gammaproteobacteria; order Chromatiales; family Chromatiaceae; genus DYRB01. Next base: position 6,671 of record DYRB01000114.1, read on the forward strand.
TGACAAAGATCCCATCCGGCGGCCTGGCCGCCCTGATTCTGATTCAGATCCTGGCCCTGGGCCTGGGCCTGGGCCTGGGCCTGGGCACCGCCCCGGTCCTGGCGCAGGTCTACAAGTTTCAGGACGCCCAGGGGCGCTGGCACTTTTCCGACCGCCCACCGGTGGGGGCCAGCGGCACCGCCGCGGCGGGCGAGGCCCAGGCCGGGGCCCAGGGCAAGGACCTGGCTACCCAACTGACCGCCGCCTATCGGATGGCCAACGACATCGAACGGGCGACCCTGGCGGTGGTCGGGGTCGAGACCCCGTTGGGGCACGGGGCCGGGTTCTTCTTCTCCGCCGACGGTTACATCCTCACCAACAAGCATGTGGTCCGTCCAGCGGGCTCCAGCGCCTGGAAGGAGCACCAGGACGGCATCGACAAGGCCCGCGAGCAGGTCAAGGAACTGGGGTCCAAGGCCCTGGACCTGCGCGAGAAGCTGGCCAAGATCGACAGCGAGATGAAGCGCTACCGCGACTACCTGTCCGGCGACAACGTGGAAGACAAGCTCAAGACCGACAAGGAATACCGCGAGCTGAAGGACAACCGGGGCAAGGTGCAGAAGCGACTCACCGAGCTGGAGCGCCTGGAGCGGGACGCCTCGCGCAAGGTCAGGACGAACAAGGTGGAGTTCGATGTGAAGAGCACCGCCTCGACCCTGGCCCGGGACTTTTCCATTGTGCTCAAGGACAAGACCCGGCTGCGGGCGCGGCTGGTATCGGTCAGCGAGAACCAGGACCTGGCCCTGCTCAAGCTCGACGGGGCCACCACCCCGGCCCTGGAGGCGAACCCCTATGAGCGCCTCTCCCAGGGCCAGCCGGTCTACGCCATCGGTAGCCCCATGGGCATGTCCGATGCCATGACCTCAGGCGTTGTCACCCGGGTCGATCCGGACAACATCCTCACCGATGCCCAACTGCTCCCCGGCAACAGCGGTGGGCCCCTGATCGACGCCGAGGGCAAGGTCCGCGGCGTCAATGTGGCCAAGCGGGTCGAGGGGGGCGAGTCGGCCTATGCCCAGGGCTTCGGCATGGCCATCCCCATCGGCCTGGCCCTCCAGGAGTTCCCGGAACTGCGCAAGGCCGCCCGCCGGGGCACCCCGGTCCAGGTCACCCCGGCCCTGAACGGCGCCGAGGGCGCTTCCCCGACCGTGGACCGCCGCTCGCCCTGAGAGGTTGTGAACGGCAAAAGGCGGGCGACGTGCCTGTCGTGAATCCGACAAGGGCCGAGCTTTGGTGGGACATAGTCATCCGGGGACCGGTCCTCTACCCGCACCCCCAACCCCGCAAACACACAACCGACCTCTCCGGACTTACGGGGTCGCGACGACGCTGCCAAGGGAGTGCCTGGCTGCGTGGCCGCGGCATTGTCCTGGTCCGTCGGCAGGACCGACTGGGCGTGATCTGGCGGGGGTTTGCTCGTGCTCATGGGCCCATACTACCTTCGTAGACCACCGAAAGTGGAGCAAGCCGAGGGCCGCC
>DYRB01000115.1 GCA_020718945.1 Lamprocystis purpurea
GGAAGGCGGTCAGGGCCGCGGAGCCCATGATGCCCGCCACCCGCGCCTTGTTCTCCGGCTTGGCGGTCTGGTAGATGGCGAAGGCCGCCGCGGGCAGCCCGAACATCTTGAACACGAAGCCGCCGCCCAGGATGGCCGCCTCGTAGTCCCCGGCGAAGAAGCGGCTCAGCACCCCGTGGACCGTCTTGCCCGTGTCCGGGTCCACATAGGTCCCGACCTCGAAGTAGAAGGGCACGTTCCAAATGTGGTGCAGCCCGAAGGGCAGCAGCATGCGCTCCACCACCCCGTAAATGGTCACCGCCGCCGCCGGGTTGCCGTAGGCGGCCCAGTCGCCGAAGTCGCGGATGGCCGCGCCTATGGGCGGCCAGACCAGCGCCAGGACCGCGGCCAGCCCGATGGCCGCGAAGGACACGACTATGGGTACGAAGCGCTTGCCGGCGAAGAACCCGAGATAGGCCGGGAGCGAGATCCGGTAGTAACGGTTGAAGAGGTACGCGGCGATGAGCCCGATGAGGATGCCGCCGAAGACCCCCGTGTCGATGGTCTCGATCCCCAGTATCTTCTTGATCTCCGCCCGGCTCTGGGCGGCGGGGAAGGGGATCATCTCGCCCTTGCCCGCATCGTAGAGGGCGATGGCGCCCTCCTCGCCCTGACCGGCCTGGAGTACGAAGGGGACGCTGATGCCGTCGCAGGTCAGGGCGCCGCCCTCGACCTCGGCGGCCCTGAGCTTCTCTAGCGTTCGCCCGTCCTGGTCCAGGCACTGGAAGCGCGCTCGGGCGGTGTCGTATTCCACATGGGCCGCCTTGCCCCCCGCATCGACCAGGCGCAGGGGCTCGGCGGGGGCCGTCCAGTGGATGAATATCAGACCGATCACCCCCAGGGCGGCGAGCAGGACGAAGTAGCCGATCGTGGCCGCCATGGCCGCCACGCCGTCGTTCTTGGTGAAGCCCAGCACCACGCCGATGGCGAAGATGAGCGGCAGTATGGCGAAGATGGAGTCGCCGGACGCCTGCATGACGCGGCCGACCTCGACCAGCCAGGGGGCTGAGGCGTTCTTGGCGATGGAGGCCCCGACGCCCAGCAGGATGCCGGCCACCGGCAGCACGGACACTGGCAACATCAGGGCCTTGCCGATCTTCTGCAGGCCGCCGAAGGTGTTGCTCCAAATGGATGCGATGTTCATGGTTCGGTCTCCCGGGTGTCCGATCAGTAGTCGCTGGGGACCAGGGCCCGCACCTGAGCGGCGGTCCCCTGGGCCAGGGCCTGTTGCGCCAGGGCCTGGCAGTCGGCGAAGGAGCGCGAGCGCACCGCGGCCTTGACCATGGGGATGGCCGGGACGCTGCATGAGAGCTCCTTGACCCCCAGGCCCACCAGGATGGGCACCGCCTGCGGATCGCTGGCCATGCCGCCGCACACCCCCACCCACTTGCCCTCGGCCACCGCCCCGGCCACGGTCTGGGCGATCAGGGTCAGCACCGCCGGGTTCATGGCGTCGGCCTTGGAGCCGAGCTTGGGATGGCCGCGGTCCATGGCCAGGGTGTACTGGGTCAGGTCATTGGTGCCGATGGAGAAGAAGGCGACCTCCCGGGCGAACTGCCGGGCCAGGGCGGCGGTGGACGGGACCTCCACCATGATCCCCAACTCCACCGGGTCGGAGTCCGGGAGCTTGGCCTGCTCTTCGGCCACCAGGCCCTTGACCGAGCGGATCTCGTCGATGGTGGCGATCATGGGGAACATCATGCGGATGCGGTTGCCCTTGGCCGCGCGCAGCACGGCGCGGACCTGGGTGCGCAGTATCTCCGGCCGGTCCAGGCCGATGCGCACCCCGCGGATGCCGAGCATGGGGTTCTCCTCCCGCGGCATGGGCAGGTAGGCCAGCGGCTTGTCCCCACCCACGTCCAGGGTGCGGATGATCAGCGGCTTGCCATCCAGGGCCGCGGCGATTTCGGCATAGATCGCCGTCTGCTCGTCCTCGCTGGGGGCGGTGGAGCGCTCCAGGTAGAGGAACTCGGAGCGCAGCAGTCCGACCCCCTCGGCCCCGAGCTTCATGCCCTTCTGGGCGTCCGCCAGCCCGCCGATGTTGGCGACCACCTCGATCCTGTGGCCGTCGCTGGTGGTGGCCGGCTCGAAGGCGGCGGCCAGGTCCGCGGCCTTCTGGGTCGCCATGCGCGCCTGGGCGGCGACGATGCGGCTGACCTCGGCGGGGTCGGGGTCGATGCGCAATGTGCCCTTGCTGCCGTCCAGGATTACGTCCGAGCCGTTGGGCAGATCCAGGGCGCCGGGCTCGATCCCCGCCACCGCCGGTATGTCCAGGGCCCGGGCCAGGATGGCCACATGGGAGGTCGCCCCGCCGCCGACCGTGGCGAAGCCCAGGACCTCCTTGGGGTTGAGCTGGGCGGTGTCCGAGGGGGTCAGTTCCTCGGCGATCAGGATGGAACCTGAGGGGATGGTCGGCTCCTCCACCGGCTGGCCGGTGAGTATCCCTAAGATGCGCCGGCCGACGTCGCGCAGGTCGGCGGCCCGCCCGGCCATGACCTCGTTCTTGAGCTTGGCCAGGCGCTCGGCCTGGGTCAGGTAGGCCCGCTGCCAGGCGAAGGCCGCCCCCTTGCCCTTGGCCAGGGCACTCTCGGCGATGTCGAGCAGCTCCGGGTCGTCCAGCAATTCCTGGTGGGCGGCGAAGATGGCCGCCTTCTTGGCGTCCGCCGAGGCCTTCAGCTCCGTCTGGAGGGCCTCCAGCTCGTTCTTGCCCCGCTCCAGGGCGTCGTCGAGCTTGCGCCGCTCCTTGCGCGGGTCGGCGTCGCCGGTCTCCGGGACGGCGATCTCCTCGCGGCGCAACTGATAGACCTTGCCCACCCCGAGCCCAGGGGAGGCGGCCACGCCGAGCAGCAGCTTGGGGTCCTCGGAGCGCGGGCGCGGGGCCGGGGCCTTGGCCGGGTCCGGCTCAGTGGTCGCCGGGGCCGGGGCCGGGCGGCTGCCCTCGTCGCCTAAGCCCGCGGCCAGTTCCGGGGCCAGGCGGTCTACGGCCTCCTGGGCGTCCGGGCCCTCGGCGATGACCACCACCTTGTCCCCGTGGGCGATCTCGATGCCCATCACCGAGGTCAGGCTCTTGGCGTTGGCTTGGTCGTCGCCCCGCTGGATCAGGACCTTGGACTTGAACTGCTTGGCCAGGTTGGCCAGCACCGCCGCCGGACGGGCGTGCAGCCCGGTGGGGTTGGGGATGACGATGGCTTGCGAGGCGACCCGCTTGCCCTGAAGCTGCGCGGCCTCGGCGCCCGCCGCGGTCAGGGTCATGGTCAGACAGATGTCCTGGCCGCCCCGGACCCGGCCGCTGGCCGCCTTCAGATCGGTCACCGCCTCGGTGTTGGTCACGATCATCAGGGTCAGCAGGCTCTTGGCCTGGGTGGCCAGGAGGTCGGCGTCGAAGGCGATCAGGCCCTCCCCCAGGGCCACGGTCTGGCCCAGGGTGACCTTGGGCGTGAATCCCTGGCCCTTCAGGTTCACGGTGTCCAGGCCGATGTGCATCAGGACCTCGATGCCCTCGGCGGTGGTCAGGGTCACCGCATGACCGGCGCCGTGCAGTTGGGTCACGGTCCCCGCACAGGGGGCGGTGAGGACCTGGCTGAGGGGGTCGATGGACAGCCCATCCCCCACCATCTTCTGGGAAAAGACCGGGTCCGGGACCTGCTCCAGGGGCAGGATGACCCCGTCCAGGGGGGCGCGAAGCTCTAACGTCGCCACGGCAATACTCCTACAAGGATGAGATGATCAGACCTAAGAAAAGCATTTCGCCGCAAATGAACGCAAATTAACGCTAATGGATCAGAGGCTTACCCAGAACCTGCCACTCATGCGAAGGGTCAGGCGGGCACCAACAGCAGTCCTTTGCCGATTTGCGTCCATTTGCGTTCATTTGCGGCTGAATTGTCCTATTCAGGTCAGAAAGTCACGCTGACCCGGGCCCCGATGGCCAGGGCGTTGTCGATGTCGCCGGTCGCCGCCGGGCGAATGATGTACTGGATGTCCGGCTGGATGCTGATGCCCCGGCCCAGGACGAACAGGTGGTTCAGCTCGATCACCGCCTCGTAGTCCTTCTCCGGCAGTCCCTGGAGGTTGCGCGCCACGTTGACCTCATCGCCAAACCAGCCGCTGGTGATGGCCAGGCCCGTGGTGTCCTTGGGTCGGCCCGCGAACAGGCCCTCGTAGACCAGACCGGCATTGAAGTACCAGGTCATGGGGTTGACGTCGTTGGTGAAGCTGAACACCAGGGCACCGAAGCCCCAGAGGCCGCGACCGGCCCCGGGCTTCTCCCGATAGAGCATCTGGTCGGCCAGGACCCAGCCCATGGCATTGCCGGTGTCGGTCTGGTTGGTGATGCTGGCGACGTTCTGGAAATCGCCGGTCATGTAATAGCCGCCGACCTTGTAGGTCCCGGGCAGGGCGTCCTTGGAGTCGCGGTTGACGTGGTAGTGAATCTCCCCGGCCAGGGTCACGCCGTTGTCGCCGAAGCCCCAACTGGTGCCGTGGTCGTTGTGGCTGGGGGCCGCCGGGTTGCCCTCCTTGCCCTCCGGGTCGCCGTCATAGACCGCCGCCTGGAGGGTCCAGACCTTGGACGGCGTGTCGTAGCGGGCCCGCGCCCCCCAGGTCGCCAGGGGGTAGGCGGTGAAGGTGAAGGGGTTCTGCAGGAACACCGGCTTGGGGCTGCCGCAGAAGGAGTTGTTGACGAACTGGCAGTACAGGGGCGAGCGCAGGAAGTCGTCATTGGCGATGATGCGCCCGTAGGCCAGGTCCAGGCGCTTGTCCAGCAGGACGGTATTGAACTGAACATTGGCCAGCTTGACGTTCTGGCCGCCGTACAGCTCCTGGACGGTGAAGACATTGCCGCCCTCGGAGGGGGCTATGAAGCGCTCCGAGACCGAGAGCCCATCGCGCTTGGACCCCTTGATCAGCAGGCTGGTCGCCGGAATGCCCAGCAGGCGCTGGAGGTCGAAGCCGATGTCCAGGGCGATGTTGTCGGCGTAGGTCCCGCCCAGCACCTCGCCGCCGGAGACGTTGGCCATGGGCTCCGCGGTCCAGTTCAGCCCGACGCTGACCCCGTGGCCCTTCCAGGTGTCCCGTGCCCCCCAGTCCCCCAGCAGGTAATCGCTGGACGGATAATCCGTCGCGGCGGCCAGGGGTGCGGCCAGGGCCAGGGTGAAGGCCCAGGCGGCGGGGTGATGGCGGTGGCTTGCCCTTCTCTTCATGCGGCTTGCGCTCCTGTGGTGATCGGCTGCGGCCTGCCCTGGGGTAGGGATCGAGCCGACGTGGATCGCCGGGCCCGAGGGAGCCTTCTGGTTGTCCCGGCGCTTCATTCGGGTACCGCCGGGGGCACCGCTCGCGCCTGCTGCGGATCATAGGTGTCTGAGGCGCATTGATCCAGTGCGCCGGAGGCGCTTGGGGAGATGCCGTTGCCGGTCGGCAGGTGGCGGTGCGCTTGATCTTCGCCGGGTGGAGCCGCGGGCCTATGCGGATCAGGAGGTCCAGCTCCAGCCCGTCTTGCCTGCGCCAGAAGGGGTCCAAGATGGCGATTCGCCCGGCCAGGGGCTCGCTCACCCCCTGCGCAAGCTCCAACTGCTGGGATCCGGTGAGCAGTCAGCGGCCAGTCAGACCCGGCTGGGCATCGATGCGGAGGCGGGGGTTGACCCCGCTGCCGCGCCCCCGGCGGTCCTCAGCCCGCCGCCGCCAACGCCTGCTCCACGTCGGCGATGATGTCGTCCACATGCTCGATGCCGATGGACAGCCGCACCAGGTCCTCGGAGACCCCGGCGCGGGCCAGTTCCGCCGGGGAGAGTTGGCGGTGGGTGGTGGTGGCGGGGTGGCAGGCCAGGGTCTTGGCGTCGCCGATGTTGACCAGCCGCACGGCGAGCTTCAGGGCGTCGATGAAGCGCGCCCCGGCGTCGCGTCCGCCCTGGATGCCGAAGGACAGGATGGAACTGGCCTTGCCGCCGTCCATGTACTTCTGTACCAGGGGGTAGTCGGGGCTGTCCGGCAGACCGGCGTAGCGGACCCATTCGACCTTGGGGTGGGCCTTGAGGTACTCGGCGACCTTCAGGGCGTTGTCGCAATGGCGGTCCATGCGCACCGCCAGGGTCTCGATCCCTTGCAGGAGCAGGAAGGAGTTAAAGGGGGAGATGGCCGCGCCCATGTTGCGCAGCGGCACCACCCGGCAGCGCCCGATGAAGGCGGCAGGGCCCAGTGCCTCCGTATAGACCACCCCGTGGTAGGAGACATCGGGCTCGTTGAGCATGGGGAACCGGGCGGCGTTCTCGGCCCAGGGGAACTTGCCGCTGTCCACCACTATGCCGCCGATGCTGGTCCCGTGGCCACCCATGTACTTGGTGAGGGCATGGACGACGATGTCGCAGCCGTGTTCGAAGGGGCGGCACAGGTAGGGGGTGGGGACCGTGTTGTCCACCATCACCGGCAACCCGTGGGCATGGGCCAGGTCCGAGATGGCCTGCAAGTCCGCGACGTTGCCCGCCGGGTTGCCGATGGACTCGCAGAAGATGGCCTTGGTCTTGGCGTCGATCTGGGCGGCCATGCCGTCGATGTCGTTGGGGGCGGCGAAGCGCACCTGGATGCCCAGCCGGGGCAAGGTGTGGGCGAACAGGTTGTAGGTACCGCCGTAGAGGGTCGAGACAGAGATGATGTTGTCCCCGGCCTGGGCGATGGTGAAGATGGCATAGGTGATGGCCGCCATGCCGGAGGCCAGGGCCAGGGCCCCGACCCCGCCCTCCAGGGCCGTCACCCGCTGCTCCAGGACGCTGGAGGTGGGGTTCATGATGCGGGTGTAGATGTTGCCCGCCACCTTGAGGTCGAACAGGTCGGCCCCGTGCTGGGTGTCGTCGAAGGCGTAAGAGGTGGTCTGGTAGATGGGGGTGGCGACCGCCTTGGTGGTGGGGTCCGGGGCGTAACCGGCGTGGATCAGTTGGGTCTCGATCTTCATGGTGAGGGGCCTTTGGTGGTTTATCGTTGTGTCGGAACGCCCGGGGGGCGACCCTGAATGCTAGTGGGTCCCGATCCCCCTGTCGATCCGCCGCCGCGGCGACCATCGCCCGGTGATTTCTGTTAGATTTAGGGCGCACCCGGGCACCCATCGACACCGGTGGGGTCGCCCGTGCGGAGGAGGACAGGTTCAACAAAGTGCGCTCTGCCCTGCGACAGAGGCGGGGCGCAGGCTGATCGGGACACCCGACAGCCTCGCGATAGAAGAGGACCAGAGTCATGATCGAGATCAAACACAGGCGGACCGGAGAGGTCATCGAGGTCGTGGATGCCGACACCCTGGTGGGGGCGGACCTGCGCGACATGCGCCTGGACGGGGCGGACTTTCGCGGTGCCGACTTGAGCGGCGCCAATCTGGAGTTCAGCGACCTCAATCAGGCCGATCTGAGCGAGGCCAAGCTGCACGGGACCCTGCTGTTCCGGGTCCACCTCAACGGGGCGGACTTGCACGGGGCCGACCTCACCGGGGCGCGCATGGGCTCGGAGCACCCCTCCCGGGCGGCCAATCTCTCCTCGGCCAACATGAGCCACGCCATATTGCGCGGGGTGGACCTGCGCAACGCCGAGGTGCGCAACACCAACCTCCAGGGGGTGGACCTCAGCGGGGCTGACCTGCGCGGGGCGGACTTCAGCAACAGCAACCTGTGCCATGTGGTCGCGCGCAAGGCCCTGTTCATCCGCACCAATCTGCGCGAGACCAACCTGTGCGGGGCGGATCTGCGCGACTGCCACTTGAACGACGCCAACCTGGTCAAGGCGAGCATGCACGATGCCGACCTGTCCAGCGTCACTGACGGCGGCTTCACCGTCATCAACCTGGCCAACATGGAGGGGGCCGATCTCAGCCGCGCCAACCTGCGCAACGTCTCCGCCCAGGAGACCAACATGCGCAATGCCAATCTGACCGACGCGGATCTGACCAACGCCGTCCTGGGTGGGGCCATACTGCGCCGGGCGGACGTGACCAACGCCAACTTCCAGGGCGTGGAACTGGCCAGCGTGACCATGGAGTTCGCCAACTTCTCCAAGGCCCGCAACGCCGTCATCCCGAACTACAAGAAGAACCTGCGATGACCGGCCGCCGCGGCGGCCGGTCATGTTAAGGATCAA
>DYRB01000116.1 GCA_020718945.1 Lamprocystis purpurea
GCTCCCACGGTGGGCCTCCCGGTCGGACCAACACCTAATGCAGACATAGCCAACGGAAAGACCAGCGACCTGGACTCTGTTCGCGCGGGTGCTGCTGCCGCCCCTGGTGCCGGCCATCCTGTCCGGGACCATCCGCTCCTTCGCCCGCGCCCCGGGGGTGGGCTTCGTCTTCCAGCACTAGGCCCCCCTAGACCGAGTTCGTCGCCCGCTTCATCGGCGAGGCCAATGTCTACCAGACGACGGTGCGCGACGCTCAGGGGGCGGTGGGGGCCCTGCAAGTGCCGGTGGCGGGGATCAGCGACCAGACCCAGGTGAGCAAGTGGACAAAGGGGGCGGATTCTGGTTGTCTGCCACCCTCGTGTACCCCCCGGTATCCATCGTCCACTGCCCTTGGCCACCAGCATGATGCGACGCCTCAAACCCCTGTTCCTGCCCCCACTCTGGTTGCTCCCCCTGGCCCTGCTGCTGGGCGGGGCCCTGTGGGTGGTACTGGCCGTCAAGGGGTCGGAGCCGCTCTACGCGGGTGATCTGACGCTCCCCGGCCTCACAGCGCCGGTGACGGTGCGCTTCGGGCCCCATGCGGTGCCGAGCATCGACGCCGACGGCATCGCGGACGGCTTGTTCGCCCAGGGCTATGTGGTCGCCTCGGAGCGGATGTGGCAGATGGACCTGCTCCGCCGCCTGGCCCAGGGGCGCCTGGCGGAGGTCCTGGGCGAAGAGGCCCTGCCCGCCGACCGGCTGTTTCGCACCATCGGCCTGGGGGGCCTGGCACGGCGGTCCCTGGCCGACCTGGAGTCCCCTTACCGCGGCTACCTGGACGCCTACGCCGCCGGGGTCAACGCCTATCTGGCCCGCAGCGCGGACCGCCCGGCCCTGGAGTACCGCATCGCCGGCTTCCGCCCCGAGCCCTGGCGCCCGGAGGACAGCCTGGCCATCGGCGCCTACATGGCCTGGGCCCTGTCCTACAACGTCCGCGGCGAACTGGTGTTCCTGCGCCTGGCCCGGCGTCTGGGCAATACCCGGGCCGCGGAGCTGTTCCCCACGGATGCGGGCATCCCGGCCCCGGCGGGGGCGGCGGACCTGCCCCCCCTGACCTGGGGCGACGCCGACGGCCTGACGGCCCTGGCCGGGTCCCTGGACGACCTGCTCGACCTGCCGGGGCGCTGGGGCCTGCCGGTGCCGGCCCCGGCGAGCAATGCCTGGGCGCTGAGCGGGGCGCGCACCGATGACGGCCACGGTCTGCTCGCCAACGACCCCCACCTGGCCCCCTCCACCCCCGGGATCTGGTACGAGCTGGAGCTGAGTGCGCCTGGGCTGCATGTGGCCGGGGTCGCCCTGCCGGGGGTGCCCCTGGTGCTCATCGGGCATAACGCCGACCTGGCCTGGGGCTTCACCACCGTCAACGCGGATACCCAGGACCTGTTCGTGGAGCGACCCAACCCCGATGGGACCGGGGTGCAGCGCCCGGGCGGGGTCGTCGAGCCCATCGCCGAGCGTACCCAGCGCGTCGGGGTCAAGGGCCGCGCCGAGCCCCTGGAACTGACCCTGCGCAGCACCAGCAATGGCGTCATCCTGAACGATGTCCTGGGTCCGGCCACCGGCACCGCATTGGATCTGCCCGCCCTGGACACCCGGGCCCTGCTCGCCCTGCGCTGGGCCACCGACTTGCCGGACCGGGGTTTCGTCGGGGTCGCGCGCCTGGCCACCGCCACCAGCCTGGAGGAAGGGCGCGCCGCCGGGCTGGAGTTCAGTTACGCAGCCCAGAACCTGATGCTGGCGCACCGCGACGGCGGCATCGCCTGGCAGGTCACAGGCCGGCTGCCGGAGCGCGGGCGGGGCCCGGGGACCTACCCGGTACCCGGCTGGGAGGCCGGCTACGGCTGGACCGGCAGGGTCCCGGCGACGGACAACCCGGGCCTGACCGACCCGGAGGGCGGGGCCCTGGTCACCGCCAACAACCGCACCATCCCGCCCGACCACCCGGTCAACGTCACCCACTCCTGGTCCGGGCCCTACCGGGCGCGGCGCATCGCCGACCTGCTCGCCGAGGGCCCTGCCCAGGGGGTCGAAGCCGCCGCCCGGCTGCAAATGGACCGGGTGAGCCTCCAGGCGCGGGATTACATGATTGCCCTGCGCCACCTCCTGCCCGAACTGCTGGACGCGGACCCCCAGGCGCGCAGCATCGCCGACCGCTTCCTGCTCCATTGGGGCGGGGAGTTCCGCGCCGACAGCCGCCCGGCGGCCCTGTTCGCCCTGCTGCGCACCGCCCTCTATCGGGCCCTGTACGGCGACGAACTGGGGGATGCGGACCTGGCCGCCCTCATGTCCCTGGACCTGTCCGCCTACAGCCCCCTGGACGAGGCCATCCGCACCGGCCGGTCGAGCTTCTGGGACGACGTGGGGACCCCCGGGCGCGAGGGCGAGGCCCAGGTCTGGGCCCGGGCCCTGCGCGAGGCCCAGGCCGAGCTGCAACGCGCCCTCCCCAACCCGGACGACCAACGCCTGGACCGGCTGCGCAGCCTCGCCTTCCCCCATGCCTTCGACCAGGTGCCGGTGCTGGGGCGGTGGTCCTCGGTGCCGCCGGTGGCCGGGGTGGGGGATGCGGCGACGGTAGCCGTGATGAAGGTCGATCCGGTGGACCCGCGCCGGGCCCTGTTCGCCCCCTCCTGCCGGGCGGTGTTTACCAGCGGCGACTGGGCCGGGTCGCGGATGGTCCTGCCGCTCGGTCAGTCCGGACACCGCTTCTCACCCTATAGGGCCGATCAACTCCCCGACTGGCTCGCCGGGCGCGGCCATGCGATGCCCTGGGGTGGTCCCAAGGCGGGGCAAGGGATCGGGGTGCTGACCCTGAGCCCGGCGGTCAGACCGAGGTGACGCCGCTGGCGCCACCGCGCTGACAACCGGACGGAAACGCGGAACTGCCGAGACCCACTACCAGGACTTGAGCCAGTCCGAGGTCCAGGTCGCGACCTGATCGCCCCAGGGTTCGAGGGAAAAGGTGTGGTCCGCCTCGGGCAGGCTGCGGCGCTCCAGCCGGGCGCCTTGCGCCCAGCGCCGCCAGTCCGATCGGGTGTCGGCAAGATCGGTGAACTCCCTGGCGGTGAGGTCATTGCCGCTCAGAATCAGCAGCACCGGGCCGCCGAAGCGGCGCAGGGCCTGGAGCATGCGATCAGGTAGCGGCGGCCCGGCCGGCACCCAGGGGACCTCGGGGCGGGGCTGTCCATCGGACCGCCAGGGGACCTGCCAGTGGCCCCGGGCGGCGCGCAGGTAACCCCAGAGTGAGGCCAGGGACCCGCGGACCTGCAGGTCGCCCTGAACCAGCCTCGACCAGAACTCGGCACTCCTGATGCGAGGCAGATAGTAGTGGCGCAGATAGGCCTTGGCCTCCCCCGCCTCGGTACGGACCCAGGGGTTGAGCAGGACCAGACCGGCGATGCGCGGATCATCGGGGGCGTAAAGGCAGCCGGCGGAGGCCGCATCGCACAGGCCCCAGATGACGATGCTACGGGCTTGCGGCAGTGCGTCGGTCAGGGCGTCGGTGGCGGCGCGGATGTCCTCGCCGACCTGCTCGAAGGTCCGCTGAGCCCCGCCGCTGTCGCCCATGCCGCGGTAATCGAAGCGCAGCACCGGGGTGCCGGCGGCGGCCAGATGGCGGGCGAGCAGGACGAACTGGCGGTGACTGCCGATGCGGTATTGGGGACCGCCAACGACCAGGAGCACCGCCTTGTCCGCGTCCGCGGCGCCCGGGTGCAGGATGCCCAGGAGTTCGTCCCCACCGCAGCGGAAGATCAGCGGGATCTCGCTAGGGTGCGGCACGGCCGGACCCCTGAAGTTGCGCGAGGCGCTCCGTGGTTGCCTGGACCAGGGCGGTCCCCGCGCAGATCTCCTGGGTGGCCCAGAAGGGCTCGTCGTCGGCGAGGAAGAGTCCCACCGCCAGCCCCGCCCCCCGCCAGGCGTCGAGGGTGGATTGGGCCGCCGGCGCCAGGGCCTGGTCGGTCCCGGGCTGGACCTGGAACCAGTCGATGGCGCCGATGCGCCGCCCTTGCAGGGGCGTGAGCCGCGCCGCCTCCAGCCCGGCGAACAGCTCGGCGGAGAAGCGGTACCCGGCGATGTCCAACCAGTGCTCCCGGGCGAGTTGGTCGCGCAGGCTTGCGGCGGTTTCCGCCTCGCCCTTGCCGAGGGCGCCCGCTGCCAGGCGCAGGCGCAACAGTTGGGTGGCGAGTTGGTGACCGCCGATGATCGGCTGCCAGAGCAGGAGGCGCTCGGCCTCGGCCTGAGCCTGGGCAAGATAGTCCCAGGCGAGCAGGGCGCCACCGCGCACCGCGAGCAGATCGACGCGCCGGGCGCCCTGGTCCAGCAGCCAACGCCGGGCGCAGGCGATGTCGGCAACCCAGCCCTGCCAGGTGGCGGCGCGGAAGTCCCCCTCGCTGTCCCCGGTGCCGAACAGATCCACCACCACAAGGCCCAGGCCCACCCCGGCCAAGGACTGCCCGAGCAGGCCCAGGGTACGTCGGGACTTGTTCAGTTCTTCGCCCAGGGGCGGCACCACCAGGACCCAATGTGCCGGCAGTTCCGCGGGACCCGGCCGGTGGCCGGCCACAAACAGTAGTCCCGCCGGTCCGTCGATGAACTGGGCAAACAGCATCGGTGGCGGCTCAGGCCGCGAGCTTGGCGTTGACGAAGTCCATCAGGGTGCCGACGGTCTCGAAGCTGTCGGCAGAGATCTCATCGTCGTCCACGCTGACCCCGAAGCGGTCCTCGATCATCGCGATCAGCCCGACCACCGCCATGGAGTCGAATTCCGGGATACTGCCGAGCAGCCGGGTGCCAGGACCAAAGGCATTGACCCGGTCGCCGAGTTGCAGCACGTCGCGCAGCAACTGCCTGATGTCTTGGATGGTGATCATTGCGGGGTCGGACTCCGGTCGATGTCTGTGGGCGACCGGTCGCAGGGCCCGGTCGGCGTGCGGGATTCTACTACTAGCCAGCGGCCCCCTGCGAGGCGGCGCGATCCAGAGGGCCCGCCGCCGGTTCCAGGGCCCCGGAGCGGCCGTCGCGGGCCTGGTCGAGGGCCAGTACCAGGCGCTCGCAGATCCAGGCGCATTCCTGGTCGCGCAGGTCCTGGTGGCAGGGAAACTGGAGCACCCGGTCGGCGTAGTCCAGGCTCACCGGGCACAGGGCGGCATCGACCTGGGCGTCGAGGAATTCACCGAAGCGGATGATCGGTACGCCCTGACGTTTCAAGGCGACGAACACCGGCAGGCAGCGGGTCACATGCAGGGCAAAGACCTGGGGCACGACCCCGGGGGGCAGGTCCGGGAACAGGGGCCGGCAGTCGTCCCGGCCCGCCAGGGCGCTCAGATAGGCGTCGTAGCAGGCCCTTCGACGCGCCGCCAGACCCTCCATGCGGACATGCCCCAGCAGCCAGCGCCCGGTCCGGGTGCCGTAGCGCCGGAGCCAGGCGGGTTCCATGGCGTACTCCGGCGACGGTGCTGCCGCGACGGCGGCGCCCGCCCCGCCCGGGGGGACCCTATCGGCCCGCCCCAAGAGGCCGCGCAGGCGCCCCCGGACGGCCCGGGTCAGCTCGATCAGGGGAACCACCGGCCCCAGGCGTTTGTACCGGATCGCCTGGGACAGCAAGCCGCGGATGGCTTCGACTTCGACCCGCAGCGACGGTTCGCCCAGGGCCAGACCCGACAGGTCGCGCTGGGCCGAGGCCAGGACCCCACCGTCCCCCAGGGCAAAGAATTTCAGGGTGCTGGCGATGGCATAGTCCCCCAGGGCGCCGACGGGTGCCCCCCTGACCTCGCCGAACAGGGTGTGGGCACAGTCCTCCACCAGAATCAGTCCGCGGCGGTCGGCCAGGCCCCGCAGGGCGGACAGGTCCTGGACCACGCCGAACCAGTGCACCGCCAGCAGGGCCTTGACCCGATCACCGATGCGCGCGGCAACTTGCCCGGCGTCGATGGTCAGGTCCGCGCGGACCTGGTAGTAGACCGGCTCCAGTCCGGCCAGACGCAATGGTTCGACCATGGCCAGGCAGTGGTAGGCGGGGAGCAGGACCCGGTCGCCGGGTTGCAGACCCGCATGGGCCAGGGCCAGGGCTAGGGCGTAGCGGCCACTGTGCAGTTGGACCCGATGGGGGAGACTGAGGACCCCCGGCAGGGGGCGGGACCGGTGCCAAGTCCAGGCCGCCGACGACCAGACCGGCAGGGCCGGGACCTGGGCCAGCGGAAACTCGGCCTCGTTGTAGGGGACGGGGCCGCGGGCCAAGGTCGCCTAGCCCACCAGGACCTGCCCCGGGGGGGGGTTAGACAGGAAGGCGCGGGGGCTGGCGGCCTCCGTGAACAGGTCCTGCAACCGGGTGGCCAGCAGCTTGCGGTCGATCTTGCCGTTGGGGTTGCGCGGCAGGCTGGTCTCCACCAGGACCCGGTGGGGGACCATGAAGTTGGGTAACTCGCGTTTGCAGTACTCCAGCAGCCGGGGCTCCAGGTCCTGGCCGTCGCCGGCGGCTGGCTTGGCCAGGGCGACTATGGCCTGGCCCAGGGTCGGGTGGGCCACACCCACCGCCGCCACCTCGGCGACCAACCCGGAGGCGTAGATGACCTCCTCGACCTCCGTGGGGCTCACCCGGTAGCCGGAGGTCTTGATCATCTCGTCCTTGCGGCTGATGAAATACAGGAACCCCTCGGCGTCCCGGCGCACCTGATCGCCGGACCACACCGCCAGCTCCGGGTTGGGCAGCCCGGCGGGCTGGCCCGGGGCCGGGCGGAAGCGCTCGTGGGTGCGCTCGCGGTCGTTCCAATAGCCGAGCGACACCAGGGCCCCGCGGTGGACCAACTCGCCGGGCTCGCCGGGGGCGCAGGGGCTGCCATCCTCACGCACCACCAGGATCTCCGCGTTGGGGATGGCACGGCCCATGGAGTCCGGGCGGGCGTCGATCTGGTCCGGGGGCAGATAGGTGGAGCGGAAGGCCTCGGTCAGTCCGTACATCAGGAAGACCTTGGTCTTGGGGAGCTGGTCGCGCAGGACCCGGGTCACCGGCGGGGGCATGGCCCCGCCGGTATTGGTGATGTAGCGCAGGGTCTCCCGGGCCGCGTCAGGCCAGGGAAGCTTGGCGAGCTGGATCCACAGGGGAGGCACTGCCGCCAGGCCGGTGATGCCGTACCGGGTGACGGCCTTGATGACGTCGTTGGGCAGCAGGTAGTCCATGAGCACCGCCTGGGCCCCCACGGAGAAGGCGGTGTTGAGCTGGCTCAGGCCATAGTCGAAGCTGAACGGCATGACCGCCAGGATGCGGTCCGTGGCGCTGTTCTCCAGATACTCGGCGACGCTCAGGGCCCCGGCGATCAGGTTGCGGTGGGACAGGACCACCCCCTTGGGCGCCCCGGTGCTGCCGGAGGTGTAGAGGATGGCGGCAATGTCGGCGTCGATGCGCCGGGCCGGGGCCGGGGCCGGGGCGCCCTGACCCAGATCGGCCAGCTCCGACCAGGGGACCGCCGGGACCGGCAGGTGCGGCAGCCCGGCCAAGGCCGCGGCGTCCGCATCGACCAGGACCAGGCGGCGCAGGTCCGGGCAGTGGACCAGTTCCTGGGCCAGCAAGGCGGCCCGGTCCGGGGCTGTGACCAGGAAGCGGACATTGCAGTCGCGCAGTATGTAGGCGACCTGGGCCGGCTTGAGCAGCGGGTTGAGGGGCACGAAGACCCCGCCCGCCGCGGCGGCCCCGAACAGGGCCGCGACCGTCTCAGTGCGCTTGGGCAGCCAGACCCCGATGCGCTCCCCGGGCTCCAGGCCAAGCCCCAGGTAGCCCGCCGCCGTCCCCTCCACCGCGGCCCACAGGGCCTGGTAGCTCAGGGTCTCAGCCTTATGGGCCAGGGCCTGGGCGTCCGGGGTGGCGGCACAGGCGTTGCGCAGCAGGTCGTGGATCAGGGTGAGGTTCGGCATGGGCTCGGGTCGGGCCTGGGTGGGTTGTGGGGCCGGCGTAGTCGGCCGTGTCTATGCTGGGTTCCAGGACTGGCGCCTGCGCCAGCGGTACCAGTGGGAGCGGCGCCTCGCCGCGACCGGGCCTGGCTGCC
>DYRB01000117.1 GCA_020718945.1 Lamprocystis purpurea
CACGGTGTTTCCGGCCGCGGTGCCAGGTGTTGCTCTCAAATTTGGAATTGCTGGGTCGCCCCTCGCGGATGGGCCTAGCGCCCCCCCAGGGGCGAGACCCCGATCAGCCACAGGTGCAGGCCACCCAGGAAGGCGACGTAAAGCACCAGGCCCCCGCCCAGGGCGATCCAATCATTGGCCTTGCAGGGCGGGGCCCCAGGGACCGGCGGCATGGTGCGGCGCTTGAGAGAAACGAGGTCCGCCACCGCCCAGGCGAGGAAGGTCCCGAACAGGACCAGGTCCGCCAAGTTGCCGTTCGCCAGGAGATGGGCCAGGGCCCAGAGCTTCACCGCCGCCAACATGGGGTGTCCGACGGCAGCCCGGATGCGCCCCGGCAGGTAGGTGGCCAGCAGCAGTGGGAACACCGGGACCAGGAGCAACAGGGCCAGGTGGCGGGTCCAGACCGGCGGGGCCCAGAGGGCTACCGGGTCCAGCCGGGCCTGACCATAGCCCCAGACGATCAGCACGAGGCCCACCAGGCTCAGGACGGAGTAGAGCCCCATCCAGGTGACGGGCCCGAGTCGGGCGGCGGTGCGGTCCCGCCAGGCGGGGGCGAGGATGCCCAGGGAGTGGACGCCGATGAAAATGGCGAGGCCAAGGACTAGGAGGTTCATGAGGTCTTCCAAAGTGAGATGAGTTGGAGGGTCTAAGACGGCGCCGCAGTGCGTGGGGGTCACCGACACCGGCCCAGGTCGGGGCACGGGGGCCGAATTCGACCCTTTATAGCCCAGGCCCGCGGCATGGGCGTGGATATGTCTATAATGGGCGCAGTTTATGGTCATCATGAGGCCATCATGCCCTGGAGCATCGCCCAAGCCAAGCAACGCTTCTCCGACCTGGTCCGCCAGACGGCGGAGGGTCCACAGTTGGTCTACAACCGCCGGCGCCTGGTCGCCGCGGTGATCGACGCGGAGCAGTACCGCGCCTTCAAGGAGTGGTCGGAGCGGGCCGCGGGTCGCACCCTGGCCGACGAGTTCGCCGATCTGCGCCGCATCCTTGCCGAGGAGGATTGGACCCTGGCCCCGGCCCCCAGGTCCACGCGGCCGAACGCCCTGGCAGAAGCCTTGGATGCGCAGGCCCATGACCTGGCTGGTTGATACCAACATCATCAGCGAGTTGTGCCGTCGCGACCCCGACCCGGGAGTCCTGGCCTGGTCGGGGACGGTCACCCGCTACGGCCTGTCGGTCATCAGCCTGGACGAGGTCTACTTCGGGCTGACCTGGCGCCCCAACCCGCGGGTGCTGGCGTGGATGCAGGGGTACTTCGAGCGTCACGACATCCTCCCCATCTCGCCCTCCATCGCACGGCGAGCCGGGGAGTTGCGCGGCCAACTCGCCGCCCGCGGCCAGGTTCGACATCAGGCCGACATGCTCATCGCCGCAACGGCCCAGGCCCATCAATTGACCCTGGTTACCCGCAACACCCGCGACTTCGAGTATTGCGGGATCGGGCTGCTCAACCCGTTCAGCGGCCTGTGAGCCCGCAAGCAGGCCGGCGCCGCTGACCGGCGACCAGGGCAGGGGAAATCCCGTCATCAACCGTCCAACCCATACCGCTTGAGCCGCCGCCACAGGGACACCCGGTCTATGCCCAGGATCTCCGCCGCCCGGGTGCGGTTACCGCCGGTCTGGGTCAGGACCCATTGGATGTAGTCCGCCTCCTGGGCCTCCAGGCTGAGCAGGGCGTCCGGGTCGCGCCTGTAGGTTTGGACCCTCAGCTCCCGCAGGTCGGCGGGGAGCTGTTCGGGGCCCAGGGTGTCGCCGGTAGCCAGGGCCACCCCGCGCTCGATCAGGTTGGCCAGCTCCCGCACATTGCCCGGGAAGCCGTAGGCGCTGAGCAGGGCCATGGCCTCCGGGGCTATCTCGCGCACCTCCCGGCCCATGGCCTGGGACGCCCGTTGCAGGAATCGGTAGGCGAGCAGGGGCACGTCGCCGCGGCGCTCCGCCAGCAGGGGCAGGTGCAGGTGCATGACATTGAGCCGGTAGTAGAGGTCCTGGCGGAAGCGCCCGGCGGCCACCGCCTCGGGCAGATCCCGATTGGTGGCGGCCAGGTAGCGCACATCCACCTTCACCGGTCTGGTACTGCCCAGGCGCAGGACCTCGCGCTCCTGGATGACCCGCAGCAGCTTGACCTGCATGCCCAGGGACATCTCGGTCACCTCGTCGAGGAACAGGGTCCCCCCGGCGGCGGCCTCGATCAGCCCGGCGCGGCCCTCACCGGCCCCGGTGTAGGCCCCCTTGTCGTGGCCGAACAGCTCGTTGGCCAGCAGCTCCTCGCTCAAGGCACCGCAATTGACCGCGACGAAGGGCCCGGCCCCCCGCCCGCTGTGGGCGTGGATATAGCGGGCCAGGAGTTCCTTGCCCGTCCCGCTGGCCCCGGAGAGGATCACGTTGCAGTCCGTGGGGGCTATCTGGCGGGCGGTCTCCAGGAGCTTGGTCATGGCCGGGTCCTGGGTGATGGGGCGCACCGAGCCCCCGTCGGGACCGTTCTGGGCCTCCACCTGGGCCCTCAGGGCGCGGTTCTCGCGCTTGAGCCGGGACAGTTCCAGGGCCTCCCGCACCACATGGCGCACCTCGTCCAGGCGGAAGGGCTTGGCGATGTAGTGGAAGGCCCCTTCCTTCATGGCGTCCACCGCCGAGGACACGGTGGCGTGGCCGGTCAGGACTATCACCCGGGCGTCCGGCAGGTGCTCCCGGCAGTGGCGCAGTATGGCCAGGCCGTCCACCTGTTCCATGCGCAGGTCGGTGATGACCAGATCGAACCCGTGGTCCGCCAGGGCCTTGAGCCCGGCCTGGCCGCTCTGGGCCCCAGTCACGGCATAGCCCTCTTTGCGCAGTATGTGCAGCAGGTTCTTCAGGGCCACGGCCTCGTCGTCGATGACCAGGATGCGGCCTGTAGTCTCGCTCATGGATACTCCTGCCTAAGAAGACCAGTTAAGCCGCAAATGAACGCAAATGGACGCAAATAAACAAGGCATTGGAGCCGGCGCCGGACGCACCCCGCGGGTGCCGCCAGTGCGATATCTAAGCTTCTGAGTCATTTGCGTTTTTTGCGTTCATTTGCGGCCGAATTGCCGTTTCCAGGTCCGGGGGTGCGTCGCAGGGCAGGGCTATGGTGAAGCGGGTGCCGTCCCCCGGCACGCTGCTGACCCCGATGCAGCCGCCGTGCTGGTCGATGATCTCCTGGCTCACATAGAGCCCCAGCCCGGAGCCGTGACCCACGTCCTTGGTGGTGAAGAAGGGGTCGAAGACCCGCGGCAGGACCTCCGGGGCTATGCCGGGACCGGAGTCTGACACTTTGATCAGGACCAGGCGCCGGCCGACAGCAATTCCAAATTTGGAGGCCAGATTGGTGCCCGTGGGAGCGGCGCCTCGCCGCGACTGAGTCGTGCGGGGGCCTTCGGGCTCGCTGCGCTTCGCCCGGTCGCGCCGAGGCGGCGCTCCCACGGTACTTCCGGCCTCGGCACCATAGGATGGTCGCAAGTTTGGAATTGCTGGCTGGCTGCCACGGGCCCCCATGGGGCTCGGTGCCCCGGAGCGCCCGCAGACGCTGTGCTCGGGCATCTGGAACCCCGCCGCGTCGGCCACCCGGGCGGACAGGTTGATGCTGACCTGCGGCCCCCCCGCGTCCAGGGCGTTGGCCAGCAGGTTGACCAGGACCTGCTGGAGGCGCTGGGGGTCCGCGTCCACCATCAGGCCATGCGGTATGTCCAGGGTGACCTTGGCCCCGGCCCCCCTCCCCGCAAGGCCCCGGCCAACCAGCACCAGGGTCTGCTCCACCAGGGGCCGCAGGGCGAAATGGCGCTTGCGGAAGGCCCCCTCGCGGCTGAACTCCAGCAGGGTGCGGACTATGTTGCGGGCCCGCTCGGTCTCGGCATCGATCTGGCCCAGCCATTCGCGGATCTGGGCCGGGTCGGCGGTATCCAGTTCTTCCAGCAGGATCTGGCAGGAGCTGGAGACGTTGGACAGGGGGTTGTTCAGTTCGTGGGCCACCCCGGAGACCAGGGTCCCCAGGGAGGCGAGCTTCTCGGCCTGGACCAGGTGGCGCCGTCGCGCCTCCAGCTCCGCCAACATGCGGTTGACCGCGCCGCTCACCGCCAGGATCTCCCGGTCCTCGGAGACCGGTTCGACCTGGTCGTAGCGCCCCGCGGCTATGTCGCTGAGCTTGTCCACCAAGAGCCCCAGGGGCCGGGTGGCGCGCCGGGCGAGCCAGCGGGCGGCGACTACCGCGAGCAGGATGGTCAGGGCCCCCACCGCCAGCAGGGTAGTCCCCGATTGGCCTATGGCCTCCTGCAAGCGCGCCTGGCGGGCCTGGGCTATGGCCTCGGCGGCATCGGCCAGACGGCGGCCGGTCTGGCGGACCTCCCGGGCCTGGTCCCCATCCCCGGGGGACCGGTCGCGCCAGCCGGCCAGCAGCCCCCGGTAGCGCATCAAGTCGGCCTCCAGGCGGTCCAGGTCGTCGCCCCCGCCCAGGGCGGAGAGCTGGGGTCGGGCCGCCCCGATCAGGCCCTGGGCCTGTTGCGCATAGGTCTCCACCTCCGCCAGGGCCTTGGCCCCGCCGTAGAGGAACCAGTTCTTCTCGTGCCGGCGGATCTCCAGGACCGCGTCCAGCAGCCGCGAGGCGGCCAGGTCCGGGGCAATGTTGCGCTCCAGGTAGCTCAGGTCGCTGTAGGCGAGCAGCACCACGCCGGCGACGGCGGCGGCAAGGGCGGCATAGCCGAGTTGGATCTTGTGCTGGAGGCTGGGCACCGGGCTGGGGGGGGGTGTTTCATATCGCAACGCTGCGTTGCCGCAGTGTAACAGAGGCCCCGGGCCCACGCAGCCCAAGGCGCGGGGGCTCCGGCGGCGCCTGACGTTTCACCTTCGCAACAGCTTCTCTTTTCCGGCGAAGCCGGAAAAGAGTTGTAAAAACAGTGGTATGTCCAGGATACATCACCTGGCACATGGATTGCTGTAAGGGAATGAACCCACGAAACGGAGGGCACCCCCTATGACCACCAAACGCGGCCTGCTGGCCGATCTCGAAAGGGCCATGAACGGCCTGGCCTACGCCCACCTGGGCGAGTACCTACCCCACGAAGACAAGAAGGCCGTCCTCGGCCTGCCGGATGCGCGCCCCCTGGGCACCGTCGATGTGCCGGGGCGCCCGGAGGGCCGCAAACGGGTGGCCCTGGCCGTGCACGGCCAGGTGCGTCCCGGTGCCCTGCGCTACGCCCACAACGCCTGCGCCCGCATGGACGCGGACCTGGATGTCCTCACCGACTTGGCCGAAGGCGGTCTGGACGAGGCCATGGGGGCCCACCGCGAGGGACTGGCCCAGACAGGGCAGCGCACCGTCATCGTTCGCCTCGGGCGGGACATCCTCAAAGACATCGTCGCCTATGCCCGTGCCCGCAGCGGGCTGCTCTTCGTCGTGGTCAGCGCCGAGGACGCCTTCACCGACCGGGTCATCTCCGGGACCCGGGACAGCCGCCACCTGGATGTCCCCTGGGTGGTCGTGGCCGGCTCGCCTGCCCCCTGACCGCCAGACATCCCGCATTTTCAGCACTCACACAGGAACCAAGACCCATGAGTCCCAGCACACCGCCGAAAGGCTCCCCCTGGCAGTCCCGCGCCCTGGCCACGACCCTGATCCTGGGCGCGGCGAGCGCCGGGCTCTATTTTCTGCTCTTCCTCTATGCGGACCGCTTTGCCGCCATTGCCCAGGCGACCCACGAGGGCCACAAGCTCTATGCCCTGATCCCCATTGCCATCGCCATGGTCTTCTCCTTCGTCCACGGGGCCTTCACCGGTCAGTTCTGGGACCTGCTCGGCCTGCGCGCCAAGAAGTAACGGGGCACAGTGCAGTCATGGAAAACCTCAACTTCATCGATCTCACCTACACCACCGCGGTCATCCTGTTCCTGGTCGGCTTCGTCGGCGGCATGGTCAGCGGCTTCATCGGCTCCGGCGGGGCCTTCGTCCTCACCCCGGCCATGATGAGCCTGGGGGTGCCCGGCGTGGTCGCCGTGGCCAGCAACATGGCCCACAAGTTCCCCAAGGCCCTGGTGGGCGCCCACAAGCGCCACAAGTACGGGCAAGTGGACATCAAACTCGGCATCATCCTGGGCATCTTCGCCGAGGCCGGGGTGCTGTTCGGCAAGCACATCATGGTGGACATCAAGGAGACCTTCGGGCCGGCGGGGACCAACCTGTACGTCTCCGCGGTCTTCGTCGTGGTGCTGGGCATCGTCGGCAGCCTGGTGCTGCGCGACGCTATCAAGGAGAAGCGCGGTGAGGCCACCGCCAAGGCGACCACGGAACTGCCGGCCCTGACCCGCTGGGTCCGTTCCATCAACATCCCCTGGACCATGGTCTACTTCAAGAGCATGGACGCCCGGGTGTCGGTGCTGTTCCTGGCCCCCATGGGCTTCGCCACCGGGCTCTTGGCGGCCACCATCGCCGTGGGCGGCTTCATCGGCGTCCCGGCCATGATGTATTTCCTGGGCCTGCCGGCCCTCATTGCCAGCGCCACCGAACTGGTCATCGCCTTCGTCATGGGCCTGGGCGGGACCTTCTTCTACGCCCTGGACGGCTATGTGGATATACGCCTCGCCATGATCATCCTGGGCGGCTCGCTCTTCGGCATTCAGATCGGCGCCATCGGGACCACCTACGTGAAGGACCATGTGGTCAAGTTCGTCATGGCCGCCATCATGCTGCTGGTCCTGGTCAGCCGCTTCTTCTACATCCCCGGCTATCTCTCCGAACTCGGCACCATTGCCCCCATGGAGACAGGCACCCGCGGCCTGCTGGATACCATAGGCCTGGCCGCCCTGGCCTTCGCCCTGATCTTCGGCGCGACCATGATCCTGCTCGCCCTGGCCAAGGGCATGCGCGACCACCGCCTGGCCCAGGCGGCGACCGCAGCCGCGGCACCGGCCGTCCCGGCGATGGCCCCAGCGGGCGTGCAACTCTCCCCGGTGGGGCGCTTCGAGCGCTTCCTGGTGGCCAGCGACGGTTCCGAGTTCAGCGCCGCCGCGGTCCGGGAGGCCCTGAACATGGCCGGCAAGTGCGGGGCCCAGGTGCATGTCATGTCCCTGGTCGCCACGGGCGTGGAGCACGAGGGCCTGGGCGAGGCATTCCTTAAGCAGGAATTGGCCAAGGCCCAGGGGCACCTGGACGGCATCCAGGCCCAGGCCCAGGCGGCGGGCATACCCTGCGAGACCCACCTGGTCCAGGGCAACCGGATCGACCGGGAGATCGTGGACCTGGCCGAGCAGGTCAAGGCCGATGTCATCGTCATGGGCCGGCGCGGGCGCCGTGGCCTGGCGCGGCTGATGCTCGGTCACGCCACCGCCCAGGTCATAGGCCAGGCCCATTGCAATGTCCTGGTGGTGCCCAGGGCCGCCCATGTGGAGGGCCGGCACATAGTCCTGGCCACCGACGGGTCGCGCTTCGCCGACGCCGCCGCGGTCACCGCCGGCAACCTGGCGCGGGTCTGCGGCACGCCCATCACCGTCACCTCGGTGCACAAGGCGGAGTATGGCCCGGAGCGCCGTGCCGAGGCCGACCAAGCGGTGGCCCGGGTGGTCGGCCACATGCAAGGGGAGGGGGCCAAGGCCGAGGGCCGGGTCCTGGAGGGCGACCCGGCGGACGCCATCGCCGGTCTGGCCCGGGAGTGCAACGCCGACCTCATCGTCACCGGCAGCCACGGCCGCACCGGCCTGCAACGGGTCCTGCTCGGCAGCACCTCCGAGCGCATCCTCAACGAGACCCCCTGCGCCGTGCTGGTGGTCAAGGCCGCCTGAAAGGGGCCGGGGCGTCCCGCCCCGGCCTGGGCAGAGTGCCAACCCGGAGTCTCCGTCCCGGCCATGCCGGGTCCGGAGGTCCCCGACGCAACGACGGCGCAGAGGCCAGCCCCCGAAGCCGTGGTCCCGGCAGGACGCCGGGACCCAGGCCATGGAGGGTACGCGGCGGGTTGGCCGAGGTGCAGCGCTGATCTAGAGGCCCAGGGCGCACCCAGCAGTTCCAAATTTGGGTGCCAGATTGGTG
>DYRB01000118.1 GCA_020718945.1 Lamprocystis purpurea
CTCCCACGGTCGGCCTCCCGGTCGAACCAACACCTAATGCAGACATAGCCTTTCCCTTCCCCCTATTCGATCATGATTTCAGAGCCTGACACCCACCACTCGCCACTGACCACTGGTCACTGCTCCTACGACTTGGTCATAGTCGGCGGCGGCCTGGTCGGCGGCAGCCTGGCCTGCGCCCTGCGCGGCAGCGGGCTGCGGGTGTGCAGTATCGAGGCGGTGGCGGCGGACGCCCCCGCCCAGCCGAGCTACGACGAGCGGGTCATAGCCCTGTCCTTCGGCAGTCGGCGCATCTTGGAGGGGATTGGCCTGTGGGGGGTCATAGCCCCCGGGGCCGAGGCCATCCACCGCATCCATGTCTCCCAACGCGGCGGCTTCGGCTTCGCCCACCTGGACCGGGCCGAGCAGGGGGTCGAGGCCCTGGGTTATGTGGCCCCGGCGCGCCTGATGGGTACTGCCATCCGCGGCATCCTGGGCGCGGAGGCGACTGTCGGCGGCATCGAGCAGCTCTGTCCGGCGCGCCTGCTGGGCCTGCGCCGCCGGCCCGACGGCATCGACCTGGAGGTATCCGTCGCCGGTGCCTCGCGTACCCTCAACACCCGCCTGCTGGTGGCCGCCGATGGGGGCGACTCCTTCGTCCGCCGCCGCTTGGGGCTGACGGTGCGCGAGCGTCTCTACGGCCAGGACGCCATCATCACCACGGTCAGCGCCGACCGCCCCCAGCCCAACACCGCCTACGAGCGCTTCACCGACTCGGGCCCCCTGGCCATGCTGCCCATGACCCAAGGGCGCTGGTCTGTGGTCTGGACGACGCTGGAGGCCGATACCCAGGGACTGCTGGGGCTGTCGGAGGCCGCCTTCCTGGCCCGCCTGCAAGAGCGCTTCGGCTACCGCCTGGGGGGCCTGTCCCGGCTCGGCCGGCGGGTCGCCTATCCCCTGCGCCAGGTCATGGCCCGGGAGCCGGTGGGGGAGCGCCTGGTCCTGATCGGCAACGCCGCCCACACCCTGCACCCGGTGGCCGGGCAGGGGTTCAACCTCGGGCTGCGGGACCTGGCGGCCCTGGCGGAGGTCCTGGTCGAGGCGGCCCGGACCGGGGCCGACCCCGGCGGTCGGGCCCTGCTCGCCGAGTACGAGGCCCTGCGCGGGCGCGACCAGGCCGATGCGGCCCGGGTGACCGACACATTGGCGCGGCTGTTCGTCAACCCCTGGGGGCCCTTGCGCCTGGCCCGGGACCTGGGCCTGGTGGGGCTGGACCTGGTCCCCGGGGCGCGCCGGGCCCTGGCGCGGCGCTTCATGGGCCTGGCCAGCCATGCCGGCCGGCCGTCGCGGCTGGCCCGGGGCCTGTCGCTAGGCCAGAGTTCCGGGGGCCGCCATGGCTGAGTCAGAGGGCCGGTTCGACCTGATCGTGGTGGGTGCCGGCATGGTCGGTGCCGCCTTCGCCTGTGCCTGTCAGGGCTTGGGGCTGTCCATCGCCCTGGTCGAGCCCAGGCCACCCCAGCGCAGTTGGCCGCAGGGGGAAACGGACCTGCGTGTCTCGGCCCTCAGCCGTGCCAGCCAGCGCATCCTGACCCGGCTCGGTGCCTGGGACCGCATCCTCGAACTGGGGGCCAGCCCCTACCGGGAGATGCTCGTCTGGGAGGGCCTCGGGAAGGGGCGTATCCACTTCGACAGCGCCGATCTGGGCGAGCCGGACCTGGGCCACATCGTCGAGAACCGGGTCACCCAACTGGCCCTCTGGGAGCGCCTGGAGCAGGCCCCCGGGGTCACCCTGTTCTGCCCTGCCGCCTGCGCCGACCTGGAGCTGGATCCGAACGGCACCGCCGCCGTGACCCTGACCCTGACCGATGGCCAGCGCCTGACCGCTCGCCTGCTGGTGGCCGCGGACGGGCGCGACTCCTGGGTGCGCCAGAGCGTCGGCATCGGTACCTCCGGCTGGGACTACGACCAGCAGGCCCTAGTCGCCAACGTCCGGCCGCGGGACTGGCACGGGGAGATCGCCCGGCAACGCTTCCTGCCTACCGGGCCCCTGGCCTTGCTGCCGCTGCGCGACGGGCGCTGCTCCATCGTCTGGTCGGCCCAGGCCGAGCGCGCCGCCGAGCTGATGGCCCTCCCGGAGGCGGCCTTTGCGGCGGAGCTGACCCAAGCCAGCGAGTCTTGCCTGGGGGACATCCTGGCGGTGGGCCCGCGGGCCAGTATCCCGTTGCGCCTCCAGCATGCCGATCAGTACGTGCGCCCGCGCCTGGCCCTGATTGGCGACGCTGCCCATGCGGTCCATCCGCTGGCGGGGCAGGGGGTGAACCTCGGTCTGCTGGACGCCGCGGCCCTGGCGGACGCCCTGGACCAGGCCCGCGCCCTGGGGCGAGACCCGGGCGGGCTCTGGGCCCTGCGCCGTTACGAGCGGGCCCGGCGGGGCGACAACCTCGCCATGCTGGCCGCCATGGACGGCTTCAAGCGCCTGTTCAGCAACGACAACGCCCCCCTGGCGGCGCTACGCGGCTGGGGGCTCGCCCTGACCGACCGACTGCCCCCGGTGAAGCACCACTTCATGGCCCGGGCCCTGGGCCTGGGGGACGGCCTGCCGCCCCTGGCGCGGCCCTGAGGGTCGGGCGCAGCTTCGGCGATCTGGACCTGGGGCCGAAACATTGGTAAAAAGCAATATTGGAAATTAGTTAATTGCATACTCCCATCCAAGTTTTGGATTGGGCCCAGACGGGGCCATTGAGTACCCTTATCCCCCGCCCAAAGCAGACCTTTAGACGCGTCCCCCGAGCACCCACCCGAGCACCCGCATGGCCAACATCCCCGACATCACCGAGACCGAGATGTGGGTGACGCGCACCACCCTGAAGGAGCGCTTCGGCCGGGACCTGGACATCCAGATCGGCGATGCCGACATCCGGCTGCACCCCTCGGACCGGGAACTGACCGCCTGCCCCCTGCTGTTCTGGCAGGGCGACGACGGCTGCCACTTCGTGGTGTTCAAGACCGGGGAGCGCAACTACCGCACCCAGTACTATTTCGAGCCCTATAAGCAGATGGGCACCGGCACCACCGAGTACGACGACCTGACCGAGTGCTTGGTCTCCGTGCTCCAGGCCCAGGCCGACTACGCCGCCGAGCGGCGTGGCGACCTGCCCGCCAAGCGCCGCTAGGGGCGCCGCGATCCCGAAATCCCAGGTGCTGCCCTGCTCGGGGGTATGCGCCCAGGCCATGCAGACAGACCAGACACAACTGAGGGGAGCACCATGACCGCAAAGAACGCCTTCTACGCCCAGTCCGGTGGCGTCACCGCCGTAATCAACGCCTCCGCCTGCGGCGTCATCGAGACCGCCCGCGCCCACCCGGACAAGATCGCCAACGTCTATGCCGGGCGCAACGGCATCATCGGGGCCCTGACCGAGGACCTGGTCGATACCGCCCAGGAGTCCGCCGAAGACATCGCCGCCCTGCGCCATACCCCCTCGGGTGGCTTCGGCTCCTGCCGCTACAAGCTCAAGAGCCTGGAGGCCAACAAGCGCGAGTACGACCGCCTGATCGAGGTCTTCAAGGCCCACAACATCGGCTACTTCTTCTACAACGGCGGCGGCGACTCCGCCGACACCTGCTACAAGATCTCCCAGCTCTCCGAGGCCACCGGCTACCCGATCCAGGCGATCCATGTCCCCAAGACCGTGGACAACGACCTGCCCATCACCGACAACTGCCCGGGCTTCGGTTCGGTGGCCAAGTACATCGCCACCTCCACCCTGGAGGCATCCTTCGACGTGCGCTCCATGTGCGCCACCTCCACCAAGATCTTCGTCATCGAGGTCATGGGCCGCCATGCGGGTTGGATCGCCGCCGCCGGCGCCCTGGTGGCCGATCAGGGCATCCCGGTCCTGACCCTGTTCCCCGAGGTCGAGTTCGACCAGGAGAAGTTCCTCGCCGCGGTCAAGGCCAAGGTGCAGCAGTACGGCTTCTGCACCATCTGCGTCTCCGAGGGGTGTCACTACCCCGACGGGCGCTTCCTGGCCGAGCAGGGGACCCGCGACGCCTTCGGTCATGCCCAGTTGGGCGGGGCCGCGCCGGTGGTCGCCAACATGATCAAGGAGGCCCTGGGCTACAAGTTCCACTGGGCGGTGGCCGACTATCTCCAGCGCGCCGCGCGCCACCTGGCCTCCAAGTCCGACGTGGAGCAGGCCTATGCCCTGGGCAAGGCCGCCGTCGAGCTGGCCGTCGCCGGCCACAACTCCGTCATGCCCACCGTGGTGCGCAAGTCGTCCTCGCCCTATGTGTGGGAGATCGGCCACGCCCCCCTGTCCCAGGTGGCGAATGTCGAGAAGTTCATGCCCACGGACTTCATCTCCGAGGACGGCTTCGGCATCACCGACAAGTGCCGCGACTACCTCTACCCGCTGATCCAGGGCGAGGACTACCCGCCCTACGAGAACGGCATGCCCAAGTACGTGACCCTGAAGCAGATCGCGGTGCCCCGCAAACTCGACGGCACCTTCGAGCTGTAAACGTTCGATCCGACCGGGGGGCCCAGTGCCCCCCGGGCCTTTTCCGCCCCTGCCTTCCGGCGGGGGCGGGTAGACCCTGGCCCTGGAGCCTCAGGATGACCCTGGACCGCGCCCGTGAACTGATACTCCCCCAGACCCGCTTCGGCGGTGGTTACAACCGTAACGCCGTGCGCCTCATCCTGGGCGAGGTCCAGCGGGAGCACGGCCAGGCGGCGGTGGACGGCCTGATCCGCGAGTTTGACTTAGGCCAGGTCTTTGGCCTGAAGCCTGGCACAGACTTTGCTGGGGTAGGGCGTTAGGTCCCTGGTCCGGCGGCCCTCTGCTGGGCCCGGGCAGGATGCTTGCTAGGTTTCTCACAATCCTTGTTAACAACGCCGCCCCCGCTGGGGTCTCCGGCACCACTATCAGGAGTGGCGATGAGCCAATACCATCTCTATCTGTCGTTGATCCCGGAGGCGTTGATCGCCTCCATGCTGACGCCGAAGGAGTTCGGCGCCTACTATGCCGTTGGCAAGAAGACGCGGGTCTTCGGGGAGGCCATCTTCTTCGAGGTCGATCCCTCCTTCCGCTCCGACGACTTCCCCTTCCACCTCGCCGACGAGCGCTGCATTACCCAGCCCAACGGTGCGCCGAAGTCCTCGGTCTACCTGGGCATTCACAACATCCTGACCCGTATCCCGGTCTCCGCCCTGGGCAACCTCTACCTGGTGACCGACGACGGTCGTACCCTGGAGCTACAGCGCGCCCCCTATACCGTGGACACCGGGAACGCCCTGCACCTCTACCAGGAGTTCTGCCCCGTCACCCCATTGGTGGCCAGCCGCCTGGAGCCCCTGGCATTCTGCCAGTCGATCACTGATCGCGACCGGCCGGTCCAGGTCCCCCGCATTGTCTTCTCCGAACTGGAACTGGGCGAACTGTCCACCAATCCCGCCACCGGCAACGCGGACAACCTGCCCTATCCCGCCATCCCTCACCTGCGCGACGTGCTGCAGGACTTCGCCAAGAACACCAAGGACAGCAAGCTGGTGCTGAAGACGGTGAAGCAAGGTGTGCTGTATCGGACGGTGCGCAATGGCTTCTTTGTGGGCGATCATGACGACTTCGCATACTATCGCTTCCCGACCCGCAAAGAGTTGGAGTCGGAGTACTACGATTGGTGGCGCTCCGCTCAGGTGACCCACTTCGACTAGCGGGTGTGGCGCGCGCCGCTCCGTCCACTGTCTTCACGCCCAGCCTGCTGCCGGGTCCTGGTCCCGGCATCCACTCTTCTACAGGTAGCAGTTATATACCATGAATGAACCCATCTTTTGGATTGCGCCCATCGCATCCATTCTGGCCCTGGTCTTCGCCTGGCGGTTCTACCGCGATATGCTGGTCGAGGATCAGGGCACCGAGCTGATGCAGCGCATCGGCACCTATGTGCGCAACGGCTCCATGGCCTATCTGCGCCAGCAGTACAAGATCATGCTGGTCGTGTTCGGGGGGATCGCCGCGATCTTCGCCTTCCTCGCCTACGGACTGGGGGTGCAGAGCCCCTGGGTGCCCATCACCTTCATCTGCGGCGGCTTCTTCTCGGCGCTTGCCGGCTATTTCGGCATGCAGACGGCCACCCAGGCGTCTACCCGCACCACAGCCG
Source organism: Lamprocystis purpurea (assembly GCA_020718945.1). Lineage (GTDB taxonomy): Bacteria > Pseudomonadota > Gammaproteobacteria > Chromatiales > Chromatiaceae > DYRB01. The sequence goes on from DYRB01000118.1 coordinate 6,142, forward strand.
CGGCCCGCACGTCCCTGCCGCACGCCCTGAACATTGCCTTCCGCAGCGGTGCCGTGATGGGCCTGGTGGTGGTCGGGCTCGGCCTCGGCAACATGGTCGCCTGGTTCGTCATCATCGACCTCTTCACCCCGGGCAATCCGGCCGATGGGACCTACCTGGTCCTGGTCACCACCACGGTGCTGACCTTCGGCATGGGCGCCTCCATGCAGGCGCTGTTTGCCCGGGTCGGCGGCGGCATCTACACCAAGGCCGCGGACGTGGGTGCCGACCTGGTCGGCAAGGTCGAGGCCGGCATCCCGGAGGATGATCCGCGCAACCCGGCGGTGATCGCGGACAACGTCGGTGACAACGTGGGCGACGTGGCCGGTATGGGGGCCGACCTGTTCGAGTCCTACGTCGGCGCGGTGCTGGCCGCCGCTGCCCTCGGTGCCGCCGCCTACACGAGCGATACCGCCATGCAGATGAAGGCCGTGGTGGCGCCCATGGCCATCGCCGGGGTCGGCATCCTGCTGTCCATCCTCGGCGTCTATCTGGTCAAGACCCGCGAGGGTGCGGGCCAGAAGGAACTGCTGGGCGCCCTGTCGCGGGGCATCAACACCAGCGGCGCCGCCATTGTGGTGGCCTCTGCGGCGGTACTCTGGCTGCTCGGCATCGACAATGTCTGGGGGATCTGGGGGGCGGTCGTCGTGGGCCTGATCGCCGGCATCGTGATCGGTCGGGCCACCGAGTACTACACCTCGCCGATCTATGGCCCGACCCGGCGCATTGCCGCGGCGGCCGAGGGCGGGGCGGCGACCGTGGTCATCGCCGGGATCGGCGTGGGGATGCTCTCCACCGTCATTCCGGTCATCGCGGTGGGCGCGGGCACCATGCTCTCTTACCTGTTCGCCACAGGCTTTGACCCGACCCACATGAGTCACGGGCTCTACGGGGTGGCGATCGCCGCGGTCGGCATGCTTTCCACCCTCGGCATTACCCTGGCCAGCGACGCCTACGGCCCGATTGCGGACAATGCCGGCGGCAATGCCGAGATGAGTGGCCTGGGGCCAGAGGTGCGCGAACGCACCGATGCCCTGGATGCCCTCGGCAACACCACCGCGGCCACCGGCAAGGGGTTTGCCATCGGCTCTGCGGCGCTGACGGCCTTGGCGCTGGTGGCCTCCTATATGGAGGTCATCCGCATCGAGATGATCAATAACGGGCAGACCGAGCTGCTGCTCCATCAGGGGCTCACCGTCGCTACTGCCAACGCCACCCTGATCGACTTCATGGTCTACTACAACGTCACCCTGCTGAACCCGGTGGTGCTGATTTCACTGTTCCTTGGGTCGATGGCGGCCTTTGTCTTCAGCGGCCTGACGGTCCAGGCGGTTGGGCGTGCCGCCCAGCAGATGGTGGAGGAGGTGCGGCGTCAGTTCCGCGAGGACGACGGCATCCTCAAGGGGACCTCGGAGCCGGACTACGAGCGTTGCGTGGCCATTTCCACCGTCGGCGCCCAGCGCGAGATGGTCGTTCCCTCGCTCATTGCCATCGCGGCACCCGTGCTCACCGGCTTGCTGTTCGGCGTGGCGGGGGTCATAGGGCTCCTGGTCGGCGGGCTCTCCGCCGGCTTCGTGCTGGCGGTCTTCCTGGCCAATTCCGGCGGTGCCTGGGATAACGCCAAGAAGTACATCGAGGCCGGTCATCACGGCGGCAAGAGCTCGGCGGCCCATCGTGCCTCGGTCATCGGCGACACCATCGGCGACCCCTTCAAGGACACCTCGGGTCCGAGTCTCAACATCCTCATCAAGTTGATGAGCATTGTGGCCATTGTCATGACGGGGGTGACCGTCTCCTACAGCCTCATGTGAGGGCTGGCGCGGCGTGGCGCCTCGACGCCACGCCATGGTCTCGGGCTCGGCCT
>DYRB01000119.1 GCA_020718945.1 Lamprocystis purpurea
GCGAGGCGCCGCTCCCACGGAGTCGCGGTGAGGGCGCCGCTCCCACCCGGATTTGACGCGGCCCGCCGCTGTTGTTAGAAAGCCGCGCCCCTTCCCCACCCCTAGCCGCCAGGACGCCCCATGCCCAGCCCCCTGTTCCCGCTGCCCCGTTGGGGTCTCGCCCTGGCCGCTGCCCTGGCCGGCGCCGTCGCCGTCCTGGGTTTCGCCCCCTTCGGTCTCTGGCCCCTGGCGGTGCTGGCCCTGGTGGCCTTCTATGGCCTCATCGAGGGTCGGCCCCGGGGCCTGGGCCTGCTGGCAGGTTGGGCCTTCGGGCTTGGGCTGCTGGGTTTCGGGGTGTTCTGGATCCGCATCAGCCTGAACGAGTTCGGCAACCTGCCGCCGGTGGCCGCCCACCTGCTGACCGCGGTCTTCATCGCCGCCATGGCCCTCTACTATGGCCTGGCGGGTTGGTCGGTGCGGGCGCTCTCTGGGGATGGGGCTGGCGCCGGTCCGACGCCGGCTCTCGCCGGTCCCCTGCTCATCCTGCCCGGGGTCTGGGTGCTGCTGGAGTGGCTGCGGGGCTGGCTGTTCACCGGCTTCCCCTGGCTTTCCATCGGCTATACCCAGATCGACTCGCCCCTGGGGGGCTGGGCCCCATTGGTCGGGGTCTATGGGGTCAGCCTGGCGGTGGCCCTGTCCGCCGGGTTGCTGTGGGTGGCGGTGCGGGTACCGGGGCGCGGGCGCGCCCTGGCCCTGGTCGGGCTCCTGGCCCTATGGTCGGCGGGGGCCGGGCTGCGGCTGGTGGACTGGACCCGACCGGAGGGGCAGCCGCTGCGCGCCGCGGTGATCCAGGCCAATATCCAGCCGTCCATGAAGTGGGACCCGGAGGCCCTGGTCCCCATACTCCAGGCCCACCTGGAGCTGACCAAGGAGCGCCTGGGCCAGAGCGACCTGATCGTCTGGCCGGAGACCGCGGTCCCGGCCTTTCTCGATGAGGTCCGCGACGGCCTCATCGACCCCATGGCGGCGCAGGCCCGGGAGGAGCACAAGTCGATAGTCCTCGGCATCCCCTATCGCGACCTCGGGACCGGGCGCTACTACAACGGGCTGCTGAGCCTCGGCGCCACGGAGGACCTGTACTTCAAGCGCCACTTGGTGGCCTTTGGCGAGTTCATGCCCTTCAAGGCCTGGCTCGGGCCCCTGGTGAAGTACTTCGAGGTGCCCATGTCCGACTTCAGCCGCGGCGGTGCCGGGGCCGCAACCCTGAAGGTCGGCGGTGTCCCGGTGGGGGCATCGATCTGCTACGAGGACGTCTTCCCGGAGGAGGTCATCACCGGCCTCCCGGCGGCGGCCTATTTGATCAATGTCAGCAACGACGCCTGGTTCGGCGACTCCTTGGCCCCCTACCAGCACTTGGAGATCGCCCGCATGCGCGCCCTGGAGGCCGGTCGGCCCCTGGTGCGGGCCACCAACACCGGGGTCTCGGCGGTGATTGACCACCGCGGGGCCGTGCTGGGCAGCATCCCCCTGTTCAAGCGTGCGGCCCTGACGGTGGAGATCCAGCCCAGGGCCGGGGCCACGCCCTTTGTGTGGGTAGGCAACTGGCTGGCGGTCGGGCTGGCCCTGGGCATGGTCCTGGCCGGGGCCTTGGTCGCCCGGGGGCGGGCCTAGGCCCTTGTGTCGGCTCGACCTGCGGAGCGACCCCAACGGGGCTCACCGCGCAACCGGCGAATTTGGCTGAACCGGCCTACCAGGCCGTGACGCCAGGCTTTGGGCCCGGGCCCGCGGCGGCTATCATGCCCGCCCAGGCCGCCGACCCTGGATCCCGCAACCGGCAAGCGCCCGCAGATGAACTCACATCGACGCAAATGACTTAGTGGCTAATGTGCCCCCTGTCGGGGGCCCGCGGGGCGAGCCGAAAGCCGATCCCAGGCCGTAGTTTATTTGCGTCCATTTGCGTTCATTTGCGGCTGGACCGGTTCTTCATTGATTTGCCCCGAGGACCCCCCTTGCAGGCCCTGATCCATTTCTTCATCGAGCTGTGCCTGCTGCGCAAGGACCCCCAGGACCTGCCCGCCTCGCCAGCCCTGCTCCAGGCCCTGACCCTGGCCTTCCTGGCGGTGGGGGTGCTGGTGGGCGCGGCCACCGGGCAGGGGCCCATCGCCGCCCTGCTCCAGACCCTGGTGGACCTGGCCCTGGTGCTCGGCCTGCTCTATGCCGGGCTGGCCTGGACCAGGCACCTGCCACGCCTGCTCCAGGCCGGGTCCGCCCTGGTGGGCAGCAACGCCCTGTTGAGCCTGCTGGTGTTGGTCCCCCTGGGGATGGCCGGTGATGACCCGGAGGGCGCACTCACCGGGCTGGCGGCCATGGTGTTCCTCGCCCTGCTGGCCTGGAGCGTTGTGGTCACCGGCCACATACTGCGCCACGCCCTGGATGTGACCCTGGTCCAGGGGGCCCTGTTCGCCGTCGCCTACAACCTGCTCGCCTACACCATCCTGGGCGCGCTCTTCACGGGGGGCTGAGATGCACCTGCACATCCTCGGTATCTGCGGGACCTTCATGGGCGGCATCGCCCTCCTGGCACGGGAACTGGGCCACCGGGTCACCGGTTCGGATGCCAACGTCTATCCGCCCATGAGCACCCAGCTCGAAGCGGCGGGGATCGACCTGTTCCAGGGCTATGGGGCCGAGCAGCTCGACCCGGCCCCGGACGTGGTGGTGGTGGGCAACGCCATGAAGCGCGGCCTGCCGGTGGTGGAGGCCATGCTCGACCGCGGCCTGCCCTATGTCTCTGGCCCCGAGTGGCTGCGCGAGCACCTGCTGTGCGACCGCTGGGTCCTGGCGGTGGCCGGGACCCACGGCAAGACCACCACGGCCAGCATGCTCGCCTGGGTGCTGGAGGACGCCGGGCTGGACCCGGGCTTCCTCATCGGCGGTGTGCCCCAGGGGTTCGGGGTCTCGGCGCGATTAGGGTCGCAGCCCTTCTTCGTGGTGGAGGCGGACGAGTACGACACCGCCTTCTTCGACAAGCGCTCCAAGTTCGTCCATTACCGGCCGCGCACCGCCATCCTCAACAACCTGGAGTTCGATCACGCCGACATCTTCCCCAGCCTGGCGGACATTCAACGCCAGTTCCACCACCTGGTGCGGACCATCCCCGGCTCCGGGCTCATAGTCCACCCACAGGGCGAGGCGGCGATGGACACAGTGCTCCAGATGGGCTGCTGGACCCCCCGGGAGACCTTCGGGGTCGGAGGCGACTGGGCCGCGGAGCTGATCGAGACCGACGGCTCGCGCTTCCGGGTCCTGCACCAGGGCCAGGCCCAGGGTGAAGTCGCCTGGGACCAGACCGGCCGGCACAACGTCGCCAATGCCCTGGCCGTGATAGCCGCGGCGCGCCACGCCGGGGTCCCGGCCGGGGTGGCCATCGAGGGCCTGGGGCGCTTCGCCGGGGTCAAGCGGCGCATGGAACTGAGCGGCGAGGCGGGCGGGGTCCGGGTCTTCGACGACTTTGCCCACCACCCCACCGCTATCGCCACCACCCTGGACGGGCTGCGCAAGCGGGTGGGCGGGGCACGCATCCTGGCGGTGCTGGAGCCCAGGTCCAACACCATGCGCCTGGGGGTGCACAACGCCGAGCTCGCCGCCTCCCTGGGGGATGCCGACCGGGTCTACGTCTTCGCCCCGCCGGACCTGGGCTGGGACCCGGCGGCGGTCTTTGCCCCCCTGGGACCCAAGGCGGCGGTCTTCGCCGAGGTCCAGCCCATAGTCGAGGCGGTCGCCGCCGAGGCCGGCCCCGGGGACCAGGTCCTGGTCATGAGCAACGGCGGCTTCCAGGGCATACACCAGCGGTTGCTGGATGCCTTGGCAGCGGAGGTCCAATAGCCTTTCTCGTCCGCAAATGAACGCAAATGAACGCAAATCCCGGAATCAAAGGTCCGTAGCCCTGCGCGGTGCTTGGGGAGTTTCCGCACCGGCCTGACGCAGCACCCGACGCCTCGGTTTATGTGCGTTTATTTGCGTTTATTTGCGTTCATTTGCGGACCCTATCGATCTTGACAGGAGGCACCCGTGCCCGACCCGCAGACGACCTGGCCCAAGACCATAGCCCTGGCGCTGACCGGCGCCTCCGGGACCCAATACGGCCTGCGCCTGCTGGAGTGTCTGCTCCAGGCCGGCATTCGCGTCTACCTGATGGTCTCCCAGGCCGGTCAGATCGTGCTCAAGATGGAGGCAGGCATCGCCATCCCCTCCAACCCCGCCGACATGGAGCGCTTCTTCGCCGAGCGCTTCCAGGCCGCCCCAGGCCAGTTGCGGGTCTTTGGTCGCCAGGAATGGACAGCCCCGGTGGCCAGCGGCACCAATCCCCCGGACGCCATGGTGGTCTGCCCCTGCACCACCGGGACCCTGGCCAGCATCGCCGCCGGGGTCAGCGGCGACCTCATAGACCGCGCCGCGGACGTGGCCATGAAGGAGGGCCGCAAGCTCATCCTGGTGGTCCGCGAGACCCCCTTCTCTGTCATCCACTTAGAAAATATGCTGCGGCTCGCCCGGGCCGGGGCCGTGATCATGCCCGCCAACCCCGGTTTCTACTTCAAGCCCCAGGGGGTCGAGGATCTGATCGACTTCATGGTCGCGCGGGTGCTGGACCATTTGGGTGTGGCCCATCAATTGGGCCAGAGGTGGGGGGAAGGGACCTAGCCCTTGCCCCGCGGGCATCCATGCGGGCGGGGCCAGGATCAGGTGGCAGTTCCAAATTTGGAGGCCAGATCGGTGCCCGTGGGAGCGGCGCCTCGCCGCGACTGAGTCGTGTGGGGGCCTCCGGGCTCGCTGCGCTTCGCCCGGTCGCGCCGAGGCGGCGCTCCCAGGGTGCTTCCGGCGTCGGCGCCAAACGATGGTCTCAAATTTGGAATTACTGTCGGGCCACAGCCGACTTTGGCCGGGTCACCGGATTCGGCTAATATGCACGGCTTTTCTTTGCCCCAGAGTCGGACGCCATGCAGGACATCAATCCCCTCACCAACCACATCGGTGACCTCAAGGAGCGGCTTACGTCGCTCAGGGGGTATCTTTGACTACGCGGAAAAGAGCGACCGCCTGGTAGAGGTCCTGCGCGAGCTGGAGGACCCGGCCATCTGGACCGACCCGGAGCGGGCCCAGACCCTGGGCCGGGAGCGGGCCGCCCTGGAGGCGGTGGTCAATGGCCTGGATCAGATCGAGGCCGGGGTGCTGGAGGCCGAGGACCTGCTGGGCATGGCGGTGGAGGAGGGCGACTCCGACACCGTCGATGCGGTGGCCGCGGACCTGGAGAAGTACGAGGCCCATGTCGCCCAACTGGAGTTCCGGCGCATGTTCTCCGGGGAGATGGACGCCATGAACGCCTTCGTCGATGTCCAGTCCGGCTCCGGCGGGACCGAGGCCCAGGACTGGGCGGAGATGCTGTTGCGCATGTATCTGCGCTGGGGCGAGCGGCGCGGCTTCAAGACCGAGCTGATCGAGGTGTCCCCCGGCGAGGTGGCCGGGATCAAGTCGGCGACCATCCGCTTCGAGGGCGACTACGCCTTCGGCTGGCTGCGCACCGAGACCGGGGTCCACCGCCTGGTGCGCAAGTCCCCCTTCGACTCCGGCAACCGCCGCCACACCTCCTTTGCCGCGGTGTTCGTGGCCCCGGAGATCGACGACTCGGTGGAGATCGACATCAACCCGGCGGACCTGCGCATCGACGTCTACCGCGCCAGCGGGGCGGGCGGCCAGCACGTCAACCGGACCGAGTCGGCGGTGCGCATCACCCACCTGCCCACCAACACCGTCACCCAGTGCCAGAACGACCGCAGCCAGCACAAGAACAAGGCCACGGCCATGAAGCAGCTCCAGGCCAAGCTCTACGAGCTGGAGATGCAGAAGCGCAATGTCGCCCAGCAGGCCCTGGAGGACACCAAGTCCGACATCGGCTGGGGCAGCCAGATCCGCTCCTATGTGCTGGACCAGTCGCGCATCAAGGACCTGCGCACCGGCGTGGAGACCGCCAACACCCAGGGCGTGCTCGACGGCAACCTGGACCCCTTCATCGAGGCGAGCCTCAAGAGCGGGCTCTAGGGTGGGGCCGCCGGTCTGGATGTAGGTCGGGCTTCAGCCCGACTGTCGGCCCCAGGCCGGGCCTTGTCCCAATCCACGATCAACCCCGGCACCAGGGTCGGGCCGAAGCCCGACCTACGGCGGCCCAAGACCCGCCCATCCCAACGGAAACGACCCATGAACCAGACCGAGCACCCGGCCGAGCCCCAGATCGAAGCCCAGGCCGACCAGGCCGACGAGAACAAGCTCATCGCCCAGCGCCGCGACAAGCTCGCCGCGTGGCGCGGCCAGGGCAACGCCTTCCCCAATGACTTCCGCCGCGATGGCCTGGCCGCCGACCTGCATGCCCGCTACGGCGAGGTGTCACCGGAAGACCTGGAGGCCCAAGGTATCCGGGTCAGCCTGGGCGGGCGCCTGATGAGCCGGCGGATCATGGGCAAGGCGAGCTTCTCCCACCTCCAGGACATGTCCGGGCGCATCCAGCTCTTCGTCCAGCGCGATACTGTGGGCGAGGTGACCTATGCCGCCTACAAGAAGGACCTGGACCTAGGTGACATCGTCGGCGCCCAAGGGGTGCTGTTCAAGACCAAGACAGGGGAGCTGTCGCTGCGCTGCGAGTCCTTGCGGCTGCTGACCAAGGCCCTGCGCCCCTTGCCCGAAAAGTGGCACGGCCTGGCCGACCAGGAGACCCGCTACCGCCAGCGTTACCTGGACCTGATCACCAACGAGGACGCCCGGCGCACCTTCCAGATCCGGGTGCGCATGATCCAGTACCTGCGCGACTACCTGAACGCCCGCGGCTATCTGGAGGTCGAGACCCCCATGATGCACGTCATCCCCGGCGGGGCGGCGGCGCGGCCCTTCATTACCCACCACCATGCCCTGGACATGCAGCTCTACCTGCGCATAGCCCCGGAGCTGTACCTCAAGCGCCTGGTGGTCGGCGGCTTCGAGCGGGTCTACGAAATCAACCGCAACTTCCGCAACGAGGGGCTCTCCACCCGCCACAACCCCGAGTTCACCATGGTGGAGTTCTACCAGGCCTACGCCGATTACCGCGACTTGATGGACCTCACCGAGGACCTGTTCCGCGGCATGGCCCAAGCGGTGCTGGGGACCACCACCCTGACCCATCAGGGCAATATCTACGATTTTGGCCAGCCCTTCCGCCGCCTGTCCGTGCGCGATGCCGTCATCCACTTCAACCCAGGGGTCACAGCGGCCGAGGTGGACGACCTGGCGGCCGCCCGGGCCCTGGCTGCACGCCTGCACATCGAGACCCACGACACCTGGGGCCTGGGGCGGGTGCAGATCGCCATATTCGAGGAGACCTGCGAGCACCGGCTCATCGACCCCACTTTCATCACCGAATACCCCACCGAGGTCTCGCCGCTGGCCCGCTGCAACGACGCCAATCCGCTCATCACCGACCGCTTCGAGCTGTTCATCGGGGGCCGAGAGATTGCCAACGGCTTCTCCGAGCTGAACGACCCCGAGGACCAGGCCGAGCGCTTCCGGGCCCAGGCCCGGGACAAGGATGCCGGGGACCACGAGGCCATGCACTACGACGCCGACTACATCCGCGCCCTGGAACATGGCCTGCCGCCCACGGCGGGGGAGGGCATAGGCATAGACCGGCTGGTGATGCTGTTCACCGACTCCGCCTCCATCCGCGACGTGCTGCTGTTCCCGCACCTGCGCCCGGAGGACTGAGGCCAGCCTTGACCCTGGAAAAAGCGATTCGTCCGCAGCGGACAACTACTTCTGCTAGGTTGACGGTTGGCGACTAAGGCGGTCCGTCTTGATCCAAACGGACCATCCCCAGCTTGGCGAGCCAGGCGACGGCCCGGATCACCAGGGCCTCGCCCCCGGACTCTGAGCCAGAGTCCGGACCAGAACCCAGTTCGGCGCCCAGTTCGGCGCCCAGTTCGGCGCCCAG